>DAOMGA010000052.1:0-8068 GCA_035430085.1 Pseudomonadales bacterium | reverse complement strand
TGCCTACCACTTCAGTGAAGCCTTCTGGGTCAAGTACAAGCTGTACAGTTCTATCGGGTTCACACTGGTGATTGCAATTATCACCGGCTTGATGCTCTCGCCTTACATACAGGACAACAACACAGCAGATGCGGTCAATGACACAGAAAAACCCTGAACCATAGAAAAACCTTGAGCTTATTGTCGATGCTATACGCCATTACCGGAACGGACACCCCCAATAGCCTGGATAAACGTATGCAGGCACGACCAGCGCACCTTGAACGCCTGCAAAGTCTGAAAAACGCCGGGCGTCTCATATTGGCCGGGCCTTTTCCCTCAATCGATAGCGAAGATGGTGCTGCAGGTTTCACCGGCAGCCTGATTGTTGCAGAATTCAACTCGCTGGCTGAGGCGCAAGCGTGGGCTGATGCAGACCCTTATAACGCAGCCGGTGTTTACCAGTCTGTTACCGTAAAACCTTTCAGGAAAGTACTTCCTTGACCATGCAAAAATTATCGCTCACGACATTGTTTTTCCCGCTGCTATTTTGCTGCCAACCACTATTGGCGCAACCCAGCCATTACATTACCGACAAACTTTACGCACCATTGCATGCCGAACAGAATGAAAAAAGTAAAATCATTCAAAACGGGCTCGAAAGCGGCACAGCTGTAACCGTGCTGGAAAACAATGACCAGAGCGGCTATACGCGCATCAAAACCGCTAACAATGTTGAAGGCTGGATACGCACACAATATCTCAGCACAGAACCGACGGCGAGCGTACTACTGGAACAAGCCAATGCTCAAGTTGCCACTTTGCAGGCGGAAAAATCGCAGCTCGAAGAACAACTGGTTTCCATCAAGCAGATATCATCATCCCAAATCGACACACACGAACGCAATGCTGAGCTGGTGAAACAAAACCAGTTGCTGACCAGTGAAAAAGAAGTGCTGACAACAGACAATCAACGACTGAAAAACAGGAATAACCAGACGTGGTTTCTCTACGGTGGCTTTCTTGTAGCAATCAGTAGCATTCTGGGCGTGCTACTACCCAAATTAGGTAACAAACGCCGCAATGATGGTTGGGCATAAGGAGAACACCTATGAAAAAATTCTTTCCGTACCTGCTGATGTTTTTTGCAATGAGCGCACTGGCAGCCGACCCTGTTACTGCCGATTCCACCAGTAAAGCAGCCGACATTCCAGCCAAGGCTGTCGCAGTATTACTGCACACATCCGCTGGCGACATCACACTGGAACTTAATAGTCAGGCAGCACCCAAAACTGTCGCCAACTTTTTGCAATATGTGAATGAAGGCTTTTATAACAACACCTTGTTTCATCGTGTTATTCCAAACTTCATGATCCAGGGTGGCGGCTTCCAACCCGGCATGGTCGAAAAACCCGTACACAGCCCTGTCGTGAATGAATCCATCAACGGCAAACGTAATAAACGCGCCACCATTGCCATGGCTCGCACGCAAAATCCGGACAGTGCAACCGCACAATTTTTTATCAATCTGGTCGATAACGCTTATCTGGATGCCGCAGGGACAAAACCCGGCTACACCGTATTCGGCAAAGTGACAAAAGGCATGGAAGTGGTAGACAAGATTGCTCAAGTCAGCACGGCACAACGTGGAATGAATGGCGATGTACCTGTACAGGATGTGATTATCATCAGTGCTAAACAGCTGCACTGATACGATCATATTGATACGGTCATTCTGTGAAGTTTTAAGACCATGGTTGCACTGAGCGTCAATATCAACAAGATTGCCCTGCTGCGCAATTCACGCAGCGGCAATCAACCCGACCTTCTTCAGCAAGCGAAACAGTGTATTGCTTTGGGCGCTGACGGAATCACCGTGCATCCACGGCCTGATCAACGCCATATTCGTGCCAGCGATATTCCAGCCTTGGAGCTCCTGCTCAGGGATTATCCTTCCATTGAATTCAACATCGAAGGCAATCCGTTCGCTCCACCGCAAGGTTCATATCCCGGATTTATGGCGCTGATAGAACAGTCACGCCCTGCACAATGCACACTCGTACCAGACAGCGACGCACAACTCACGTCTGATCACGGTTTTGATTTACAACACGATGGCGAGCGCCTACGACCGATTATTGCGCAACTGCAAGCATGGGGTTGTCGCGTCAGTTTGTTTATGGACCCGGATTGCGAACAGATTACGATTGCCAAAAACATAGGTGCAGATCGCATTGAACTCTATACCGGCCCCTACGCAGAAGCTTGCGCTGCTAAAAATACCGCGGCGATTAATACACAACTGCAACGACACGCAGCAGCATGCCGACATGCCGCAACACTGGGTCTTGGCGTGAATGCAGGACACGATCTCAATCTCGATAATTTACCCGCATTAGTCGAAGCACTCCCCGCACTGGCTGAAGTGTCTATTGGACATGCATTGATTATCGACGCACTACAAAACGGTCTGGCAAATACCATTGCCGCTTACAAACGCACACTTTCCCTTTCCCAACCAGCGAGTAAAAACCATGCAAATTAATACAAACAGTGTTGTATCGATTCACTACACACTCACCAATGACGAAGGCACTGTTATTGATAGCTCGGTCAACATTGATCCACTGGTATACCTGCAAGGCGCAGGCAATATAATTCCCGGTCTGGAAAATGCTTTAGTCGGCAAGCGCGCTGGTGACAAACTCAACGTCCGTGTTACGCCAGAAGAAGGATACGGTGCAACTGTGCTAGAACTGATCCAGCAAGTGCCGCTTGAAATGTTTCAAGGTGCAGAAACCGTTGAACCCGGTATGACTTTTCAGGCGCAGGATCAATCCGGCTACATGCAACGCGTAGAAGTGACCGCCGTTAATGGCAACATGGTAACGATTGATGCCAACCACCCACTCGCAGGTCAACACCTGAATTTTGACGTGACTGTTGTGAATGTGCGTGCTGCTTCACAAGAAGAACTGGATCACGGTCATGTACACGGTGAAGGCGGCCATCATCATTGATTGAAGCGCCAATCAGCGGTAAACACCGCTGACAAACGGATTGGTTTGCCGTTCTTCACCAAACGTGGAGATCGGCCCATGACCCGGCACGAAAGCCACCTCATCACCTAATGGAAATAATTTTCCGCGAATGGAATGGATTAGCGTATCAAAATCGCCGCGCGGAAAATCAGTGCGCCCGATAGAACCCTGAAACAAGACATCACCCACAAAAGCCAGTTTCTCACCCGGATGAAAAAATACCACATGCCCCGGTGTGTGGCCCGGCGTATGCAATACCTGCAAAGTGATATTGCCAAATGTCACGGTTTCACCGTCATGCAGCCAACGATCCGGCTCAAACGCCTCCGCTGGCGGAAAACCTACCGCACTACATACCGCAGGTAACTGTTCAATCCAGAAACGGTCTTCTTCATGCGGCCCAATTACCTTTACACCATGGCGATCTGCCAATACACGCGCCTGCGCACAATGATCCATATGGCCATGCGTTAACAGCACCACAGCCAACGTACCGCCCATATCCTTGATCTGCGCTTCCAGTTGTTCAATATCGCCGCCCGGATCCACTGCCGCCACGGCGTGGGTTTCCTCGCACAAAATGAGCGAACAGTTTTGTTGATACGCAGTAACAGGAACAATAGCGACCTTCATAACGCACTCCAGACAACATCAATGCGCTGGCAGTATACTTGAACCGCACAATGGAGAGATGCATGCCCGCCAAGTTTGGTATCCCCGCTAACCAGTTGATCGCCCACCGCGGTTACCAGCGTTATTATCCTGAAAACTCACCGCTGGCTATCGAAAAAGCCATTGCCTGTGGCGCACTGTTTGTTGAAATTGATGTACAGTTTTCTGCCGATGGCGTTCCGCTTTTGTATCACGACGATGATCTGAAACGCGTATCGGGAACAAAAGGTAAATTAAGCCAACATCCATTCAGCACTTTGAAAACCTTGAGTGCCGGAGAACCCGGACGGTTCAAACAGCAGTTTTCCAGTGTAAAAATTGCACCACTTTCTGCATTGGTGGATATTTTACGCAGTAATCCAGCCGTCAATATTCTGGTGGAGCTCAAGGAAGAAGCTGTCCGTGATTACACGGCGACTTTCTGCCTGACTCGCATTCACGAAACACTGGAATCCGTTATCGATCAGTGCATCCTGATCAGTTTTGATATTGACGCATTACGCGCCGCAAAAAAAACAGGATTCAAACGGCTGGCACCCGTCTTGCGAGACTGGACACTGCGCCACACCATTAAAAAAGAATTGGAAGCCGAACTGGTCATTTGCAATTACAAGCGCATTCCTGAAAAGGATTCCCTATTAATGGAAAACTGTTGCGTTGCTGTCTACGAAGTTGACAGCATTCCACTGGCGCAATCACTGCTCGATCGCGGGGCGCGCTTTATTGAAACATTTGCTATCGGTGAAATGCTGGGGAATCATGCCAGAACCTGAAATTTTTTACGATATTGTTATCGTCGGCGGTGGCATTCATGGCGCAGGCGTTGCACAAGCTTGTGCTGCAGCGGGTTACCACTGCTTGCTACTGGAAAAAAATGATTGGGGATGGGCAACCTCCAGCCGTTCCAGCAAATTATTGCATGGCGGTCTACGCTATTTGCAAACAGGGCAGCTAAAACTGGTACGAGAATGCCTGCATGAACGGGAACGCCTGTTAAAAAATGCACCCGATCTTGCGCATATCAACTGGTTTTACTTGCCACTGTATACTGACTCGAATTACCCACCATGGAAAATTTTCACCGGTCTATCGCTTTACCGTCTGTTCACCGGCTTTGCCAATCCACACGGAAAATTCCGGGTATTACCACGTAAAGAATGGTCAACATTGAATGGCTTGTGCACAAAAAACCTGCGCGCAGTATTTGCTTATCAAGATGCACAAACAGACGACAGACTGCTGACGCAAGCTGTCAAAAACAGCGCAATACAACTGGGATGTGACGCATGGCAACCCGCCGAACTACTGGCGGCCTCCAGAAATAAAACTGGCTGGCAGGTTGATATTCATCGGAATAACGAACTAAAAACAGTCGGCTGCCAACTGCTCATCAATACCACAGGACCTTGGGCAAATGATGTCATCAGCCGCTGCGGCAGCAGACAGCAACTGCCTGTTGATCTGGTACAAGGCACGCATCTGATACTGAAACAGCCAATCAGCACAGAATGTTTTTATCTGGAAGCCAAAGATCACCGCGCAGTCTTTGTTTTACCTTGGTATGGTAAAACTCTGGTGGGCACCACTGAATCCGCCTACAGCGGCAATCCGGAAGACACACAACCAACCGAACTGGAAATACAGTATTTACTGGATACAGTACGCGAACACTTTCCACAAGCAGATCTCACCATCGATGCACAATTCAGCGGACTTCGTGTGCTACCCGCCTCCCCGAAGCACCCGTTCCTGCGCAGCCGTGATACACAATTTCTGGATGATGATGGTTTGATCACACTGTATGGCGGGAAGTTGACGGCCTATCGCGCCACTGCAGAAAAATTATTGATCCTGATACAAAAGCGACTAGGCAAGCGCAAACCCAAAGCAAATACACGCACACTGCCGCTGTATTATCTGCCAACAGATAATTGATTCATCACTACCGTCCACCGTTCATAACGCTGCTGCAAAGCCATACGGTTTTGTGGCGAAAATTTATAATATGCCTGCTGCAACAAAGCAGCTTCTGGCAATAATTGCATAGCGGCACCACGTGCACAAGCTTCAACATCATCGCTGCGCCACACCGGCATCTTAGTCAGGTCTGCCAGACTTTGGCAAAAAATATCCAATTTTGACAAACCGCCACTAACAATAATTTTTTCACATGGTTGCACAGTTGCAAGACAATCCAGATTGCGCTGCAAGGCAAATACGATAGACTCCAGCACCGCTATAGCTTGTAGTTGCACCGATGCATCCATGGAAAAAAATGATTCCCCTGCCGGCAACCAATCCGGAGAACCCGATGCAGTAATCCGGTTAATAAAATAAGGCACGTCAGTCGAATCAGATTCGGCATGTCTTGCAGCCATAACCCAGTCTTCTCCGGAAAATGTGCAGCCAACTCTCTGCCACAGCCAATCCAGAGCGGTAGCTGCAGCATTCACCGTACCTTCAGCCACGAAAGCCGTATTTTCCTCACTATCACCTATGCACAGGGCCGTACACAGCAGTTTGTGAGGCACGGACAATGGCAGCATTTTCTGTTGAATAAACGCACCGGTACCAGCATTGATAAAAACAGTCTTTTCATCAAACAAAATACCGTGTGATAACGCAAAAAAACTCTGGTCACCGCCGAGTAAACGCAAAGACACCAGACGATTAGCAATAAGTATCGCGCCATAATCAGCCAGCGTCGGCTTGATCACAGGCAGCACAGCCAAAGGGACATCAAAAATATCCAGCAATACCGGCGACCACTGCAATGCAGCAGCTTCTGTGAGCATGGTGCGGGAAGCGATAACTGCATCCACAACAGGTTCGGTCGATGTAGCTACTTGTACCGTTAATTGCTGCTGAAGAAAACTGGCAAGCGGCGCGATGCAAAGCGTGTGGTGATTCGCCGCCTCTTTAATTGCAGTAACATTATCCAGCAACCAGCGCATCTTGCTGGCACCATAATGCCCATTAGGGTACAGCCCTGTCTTGTTACGAATAATGTTACGAATAGAACCGTGATTTTCCGTCAGAGTTTTTTCAAGCCACGCATTGTTGCGAGTATCCTGCCAGCTCAGCACTGGTGAAAGCGCCTGTCGGGATAGCCTATCCCAGACCAACAAACTGGAACGCTGCACAATCAGTGCTGCAGATGTTACGTGCTGACAACGCTGTTCACCCAATTGCTCTGCTATAGCATCCAATACAAAGCGCAACGACGCGACCAACTCGGAAGGATCCTGTTCAATCCAGCCTGATTGAAAAATCAAGGTATTAATTGCTATAGCGGCTTGTGCCACTACTGCACCGGAATCATCAAAAACAACAGCTCGTGTGCTATGACCGCCCTGATCCAATACCAGTACCAGCTGTTCTACACCGCCCATTTTTTCAAATCACGGCACTGCGAGTGGCTTTTCTTCCTTCATGCCATAACGTTTGGCAATAACAGGCATGCGCTCTGCCAATGCCTTGCGTGAAAAAGTAATCTGGGAATCATGTGGTGCAAAGCCCAGAACAACATAATCACCATCGGGTTTATTCATTTGTTCACGGACTTGTTTCAAATTAGACACTGGCATGCCGTTAACCGTCTTGATCACGCCAAAGCGTGTCTGTTCGTATCCCAGATTGATATCATCAGGTAACACATTGATAACCTGCAATATACGATCAATTTCTGCACTGCCAGTGCGTCGATATTCATAACGCTGTTGATCAATGGCTGGCGGGACATACTTCCAGCCACGCATCATGTCTTCATTCACTTCTACAATCACCAATCCGCCAATCACTTCATAATCCGGTTCCATATTGGATTGATGACCAGGAACAATACGTGAATCCTTGAGGGTATAAGACAATGGATAGTTGATATCAATTTTTTTACCGTTACGAATAATAGTGAGCGGCAACTGCTCACCGACTTGCCTCCGTGCAATGAGAATATTGCTATCGATTCGATCCGCCGTTGCAAAACGCACCGTACCATCATTGCCTACCAGCTGACCATCCATCGCCACTATCACGTCACCGACTTTCAACAGTCCTTTTTCAGTCTCGACTCCTGACAAACCGGTAACTAACATGCCACCAACCGATTCATCAATGCCGTAACGTTGACGCAGTTGTGGATTTTCAGTGGGTTGGGTCAGCACTGCAATTTCAGGCACGCCATTAACTTTTCCATCTTCAATATCTTTTAGAAAAGATTCCACCACAGGTGTTGGAATGATGTAACCAATATTATCTGCGCCTGCAATTCCCTGGAAGTTAAGACCCGCAAGACGACCATTAACGATAGCTGGCCCGCCACTCGCTCCAGGATTAATGGCTGCATCAATCTGGCAGACAAGATTGGGGTAACCCGA
>DAOMGA010000051.1:0-8095 GCA_035430085.1 Pseudomonadales bacterium | reverse complement strand
AACATCGATGACCACGTACTTACAGTAGAGTCGGAGCTGGTCGATTTCTTCCGTCTGGCGGATAAAAAATCCCTGTAAAGGAAAAGGCGTCTGCGACCAAGGTCGATCCAAGCCAGACACATACATGCCAACTATCAGATCATTAATATCAACCTTTATTTGTTTCAGACCTGCCACACATGACTCCCTGACATACAACCGCCGCCACTGACCGCCGACGACTACAATGTAACGGTTTTTAATCCCAGTGCCTAGAGAACAACAGCAAATGCCTAAACACCGCTTCTAAGCACAGAATACTCATGAACCGCCTCGATAAATACCCCCGCATGTTCAGGCAAAACTTCAGGTGTAATACCGTGCCCGAGATTAAATACATGGCCAGGATGATTCCCATAGGCTTCCAGTATTCTCTTAACCTCAGCCCTGATTACAGCTGGCTTGGCATGCAATATTGCAGGATCCATATTTCCCTGCAAAGCAACAGTAGCACCTACACGCTGGCGAGCCAGCCTTATGTCCGTTGTCCAGTCTAGCCCTAGAGCATCACATCTGCTGGCTGCCATTGCCTCTAGCCACTGCCCACCGCCTTTCGTAAAAAGGATAACTGGAACGCGACGACCATCTGCCTCTCTCTGTAGCTGACTGACTATTTTCGCCATGTAATCGAGAGAAAACTCGTGGTAAGCCGCATGACTCAATGCGCCACCCCACGTATCAAAAATTTGTACTGCTTGAGCGCCAGCAGCAATTTGCGCGTTCAAATACGCCGCAACAGAATCCGTCAGTACGCTTAGCAATCGATGCAGTACCTGAGGCTGGTCATACATCATCGTTTTAGTACGACGAAAATCCTTACTGGAGCCACCTTCAATCATGTACGTAGCCAATGTCCAAGGACTGCCAGAAAATCCTATCAGCGGTACCGATCCGTTCAATTCACGACGTATTAAACGCACCGCATCTATTACGTAAGGCAAATCTTTTTCCGGTTTTACTACTTCCAGCGCTGCAATATCTTTTTCATTCCGAATAGGCTTATGGAAACGCGGGCCCTCCCCCTCTTCAAAATACAAACCAAGACCCATAGCATCCGGTATCGTCAGAATATCCGAAAACAAAATAGCTGCGTCGAGTGGGTAGCGTTGTAACGGCTGCAATGTCACTTCACATGCTCGCTCAGGATTCATGCATAAACCGAGAAAATCACCTGCCAACGCACGGGTCGCACGATACTCTGGCAAATAGCGCCCAGCCTGTCGCATCATCCATACTGGTGTCATATCTACTGGCTCACGCATCAGCGCACGCAAGAAGCGATCATTTTTCAGTTCTGCCATCTCAATATTTCTCTTTTTATAAAAAATTTTATAAAAATAAAGGCCGCAATGCGGCCTTTACGTTCACTTGCCAGACAGATAATTATCGAGGCAAAACTGATGAGCCCATCAAGAATTCATCCACTGCGCGCGCGCACTGCCGACCTTCACGAATCGCCCACACAACCAGAGATTGTCCACGCCGCATATCACCTGCAGCAAATACTTTATCAACGGACGTTTTATAACAACCATCACCGTCTGTAGTGGCTTTTACATTACCCCGCGGATCTTTTTCTACACCAAAGGCATCAAGAATATTTGCAACCGGCGAGACGAATCCCATTGCCAATAACACAAGATCAGCTTTAACCTCGAATTCGGAATTGGCAACTTCTTCCAGTTTTCCATCCTTGAATTCAACACGGCAAGCAATAAGTTTTTCAACTTTTCCACCATTACCCTCAAAGCGCTTGGTGGATACAGACCAGTCACGCTCACAACCCTCATCGTGCGAACTGGATGTACGCAATTTCAGCGGCCAATACGGCCACACTAGCGACCTGTTTTCCTGCTCTGGCGGTTTTGGCATGACTTCAAACTGGGTAACACTAACTGCACCGTGACGGTTAGACGTGCCGACACAATCCGAGCCGGTATCACCACCACCAATCACAACCACATGCTTGTGAGTAGCCATAATCTGGTCAGCCAATTTGTCACCAGCATCCACTTTATTTTGTAGCGGTAAAAAATCCATTGCGAAGTGAATGCCTTTCAATTCGCGTCCAGGCACCGGCAAATCACGCGGCATTTCAGCACCGCCAGCCATGATGATGGCATCAAAATCTTTCTGTAGCTGCTTAGGAGAAATGGTTTCTTTGGACCAGTTATTCACATTGACAGGGAAATCCTCACCTATCAAAACACTAGTACGGAAAGTAACGCCTTCCGATTCCATTTGCTCAATACGGCGGTCAATAATGGTTTTTTCCATTTTAAAACCCGGAATACCGTAGCGCATCAGACCGCCAACGCGATCATTTTTTTCAAAGACTGTTACATCATGACCAACGCGCGCCAACTGTTGCGCCGCTGCTAGACCAGCAGGGCCAGATCCAACCACTGCAATCTTTTTACCAGTTTTAACTGATGAAGGCTGCGGAACAATCCAGCCATTTTCCCAACCTTTAGTGACGGTAAAAAGCTCAATGGATTTAATACCCACTGCATCGCGATTCACATTCAATGTACAGGCGGCTTCACATGGCGCTGGGCAAATCCGACCTGTGAACTCTGGAAAGTTATTAGTGGAATGCAGAGTGTCAAGTGCCTGACGATAATTACCCTTATAAACCAGATCATTCCAGTCGGGAATAATATTGTTGATTGGACAGCCGGTTGTACAGAACGGCGTTCCACAATCCATACAGCGCGCAGCTTGAATAGTGGCTTTCTCGTCTGACGTTGGAATTACAAATTCCTTGTAATTCTTAACCCGCGACTGAACATCAAGATAAGCGTCATTCTGACGTTCAAACTCCATGAAACCGGTAACTTTACCCATAACAAACCTCTACAACAGGTGCAGCATTGATTTCACCCAAGGCACGCTTGTATTCATCTGGAAATACTTTGACAAATTTACTACGACTATTATTCCAGTCAGACAATAACTGTTTAGCTCGCTCGCTGCCTGTATATTGCGCATGGCGTTCAATCAGACTTTTCAGAATAGCTTCATCTGTCGCACTTTTACCACCGCGCTGTTCGCTGTGCCAAATTGAACGATTAATTGATTTCTCTTGCTCAGCACTGCTCAATACCGATTCCAGCTTGACCATTTCCATATTGCACTTCATGGAAAAATCACCTGTAAGATCGTATACATAAGCAATGCCACCAGACATACCAGCAGCAAAATTTCGCCCAGTTTCTCCAAGCACAACAACTGTTCCGCCCGTCATATATTCGCAACCGTGATCACCCACGCCTTCAATAACTGCAGCAGCGCCAGAATTTCTTACAGCAAAACGCTCACCAGCAACACCACTCAAAAATGCTTCACCAGCAATTGCGCCGTAAAGAACCGTATTACCTACGATCATGTTATCAGCAGCAGCACCACGGAAGTCTTTGCTTGGGCGCACAATCACGCGTCCGCCAGACAGGCCTTTGCCAACATAATCATTACCCTCACCAACCAGATCCAGTGTAATGCCGTGCGCAAGAAACGCCGCCGCAGATTGACCTGCTGTGCCCTGCAATTCAATGTGAATAGTATCATCGGGCAAGCCATCATGCCCGTAACGTCTTGCGACTTCACTTGACAGCATAGTTCCAACGGTGCGATTCAAATTTTTCACCGGCGAAACAAATGATATTTTTTCACCTTTTTCGAGTGCATTTTTTGATTTCGCAATCAACGTATTATCCAGCGCTTTATCAAGGCCATGATCCTGATTTTCTATGTGATAACGTGAAACAGAGGACGGCATATCAGGCTGGTGCAACAGCCTGCTGAAATCCAGGCCTTTGGCTTTCCAGTGTGTAATAGCACTGGATTTATCCAGCAAATCTGTGCGTCCGATCAATTCATCAAACGTACGAATGCCCAACTGCGCCATAATTTGACGCGCTTCTTCGGCAACAAAGAAGAAGTAATTAACAACATATTCCGGTTTGCCCGCAAATTTTGCACGCAACACAGGATCCTGCGTTGCCACACCAACTGAACAAGTATTCAAGTGGCATTTGCGCAACATTATGCAACCTTCCACGACCAACGGCGCAGTAGCAAAGCCGACTTCATCCGCACCCAACATGGCAGCAATCACCACATCACGCCCGGTTTTCATCTGACCATCTGCCTGCACACGAATGCGGCTGCGCAAACCATTCAATACCAGTGTCTGCTGAGTTTCGGCAAGACCAAGCTCCCACGGAGCGCCTGCATGTTTAACGGATGACAATGGCGATGCGCCAGTGCCACCATCATGGCCGGCAATGACAACGTGATCGGATTTTGCTTTTGCCACACCGGCAGCAATTGTTCCCACACCAACTTCGGCAACCAGTTTCACAGAAATGGAAGCGCGTGAATTGGCATTTTTCAGATCGTGAATAAGTTGCGCAAGATCTTCAATGGAATAGATATCATGATGCGGAGGCGGAGAAATCAAACCCACACCCGGCACAGAAAAACGTAACTGTGCAATGTACTCAGATACTTTCGCTCCGGGCAATTGCCCGCCTTCTCCCGGTTTAGCACCTTGCGCCATCTTGATCTGGATTTGATCAGCCGAATTCAAATATTCAGCTGTCACACCAAATCGACCAGCAGCTACTTGTTTGATACGTGAGCGCAACGAGTCGCCGGCTTTCAATGGAATGTCCGCAACAATACGATCGCTACCTATAATCGAAGCAATGGTGTCGCCGTCCTTAATGGCGATGCCAGCCTGCTCCTGACGATAGCGTTTTGGATCTTCACCACCTTCACCGGTGTTGGATTTACCACCGATACGGTTCATCGCAACAGCCAGCGTTGCATGCGCTTCGCTACTGATAGACCCCAAAGACATCGCACCTGAGGCAAAACGTTTTACTCTTTCTTTCGCCGGCTCCACTGCTGCCAAGGGAAGAGATTTGGCAGAATCTATTTTGAATTCAAACAAGCCACGCAACGTCATATGACGTTTGCTCTGATCATTGATGATCTGTGCGTATTCCTGATACGTGCTATAGCTGTTGGATTTTGTGGAATGCTGCAATTTTGCAATTGCATCCGGCGTCCACATATGCTCTTCACCACGCACACGGTAAGCATATTCACCACCGGCATCCAACATATTAATTAACACAGGATCAGCACTGAATGCCTGTGCATGCAAACGGATCGCTTCTTCCGCCACTTCAAAAAGGCCAACACCTTCTACGTTGGAAGGTGTGCCACTGAAATATTTATCAACGAGCGCACGATTCAAACCAATCGCTTCAAAAATTTGCGCACCACAATATGACATATAAGTGGAGATACCCATTTTGGACATCACTTTCATCAAGCCTTTGTTTATAGCTTTTTTGAAGTTATAAACCACTTTCTCTGCCGAAAGATTGCCCGGTAAGGTTTTTGCCATATCAACCAGCGTATCCATCGCAAGATATGGGTGTACGGCTTCTGCACCATAGCCTCCCAGTAGTGCAAAATGATGCACTTCTTTCGCAGAACCTGTTTCAACGACCAAGCCGGTTGATGTACGCAAACCTTTGCGAACCAGATGCAGGTGAATCGCTGATGTTGCCAACAATGCCGGAATAGCAACATGCTCAGCATCCATTTTTCGGTCGGAAATGATCAGAATGTTGCGACCATCTTCAATTGCATCAACAGCTTTTGCACACAAAGAAGCCAGACGGGCTTCAACACCCTCTTTGCCCCAAGCAACCGGATAACAGATATTCAATTCAAACGATTTGAAATTTCCACCTGTCAGCGCATCAATATCACGCAGCCTTGCAATATCCGCGTAATCGAGCACCGGCTGCGCCACTTCAAGTCGCAACGGTGGATTGATATTGTTTGTATCAAGCAAATTAGGTTTAGGGCCAATAAAAGACACCAGCGACATAACCATCGCTTCACGAATCGGATCGATTGGCGGATTGGTAACCTGAGCAAAAAGCTGCTTGAAATAGCTGTACAACGGCTTCAATTTATTGGACATAACCGCAAGTGGCGAATCATTGCCCATTGAACCTGTTGCTTCCTCACCATTCGTTGCCATCGGCGCAAGAATTGTTTTGATATCTTCCTGCGTGTAACCAAACGCCTGCTGACGATCCAACAGAGAAGCCGAAGACAGATCAACTTGCGCATCCACTGCTTTTAGCCCTTCCAGTTTTACACGCACAGAATTGATCCAAGCCTTGTACGGCTTGGCATTTGCATAAGTGTCTTTCAATTCTTTATCGTCGATGATGCGACCAGCTTCCAGATCGATCAAAAACATTTTGCCTGGCTGCAAACGCCATTTCTGTGTGATCTTTGTATCAGGAATTGGCAGAACACCGGATTCAGATGCCATCACAACCAGATCATCATCGGTAACGATAAAGCGCGCAGGACGTAAGCCGTTACGATCCAATGTGCCGCCGATATAACGACCATCGGTGAATGCCAACGCAGCCGGACCATCCCATGGCTCCATCATAGCAGCATGGTATTCGTAAAACGCACGGCGACTTTCATCCATCAACGTATGATTTTCCCAAGCTTCAGGCACCATCATCATCATTGCCTGCGCAATCGGATAACCCGCCATCACTAGCAATTCAAGCGCGTTATCAAAACATGCCGTATCAGATTGACCTTCATAAATCAGCGGAAATAGTTTTTGCAAATCATCGCCAAGCACAGCAGATTTCATCACGCCTTCACGAGCACGCATCCAGTTGAAATTGCCTTTAACAGTATTGATTTCACCATTATGCGCAATCATGCGATACGGGTGAGCGAGTGGCCATTCAGGGAATGTATTGGTAGAAAAACGCTGGTGCACAAGTGCCAATGCTGAAATACAACGCGGGTCTTGCAGATCCTTGTAATACACGCCCACTTGATTAGCGAGCAACAACCCTTTGTATACCACTGTACGAGCAGACATCGATGGCACAAAAAACTCTTTGCCGTGAATCAGGTTCAGCCCCTGAATAGCATGGCCAGAAGACTTACGAATTACATAGAGTTTGCGCTCTAAAGCATCAGTAACCAAAACATCCTGACTATGGCCAATAAAAATCTGACGAATAACCGGCTCCTTTTCACGCACTGTCGGAGACATTGGCATCGATAAATCGACCGGCACATCTCGCCAGCCCAAAATAATCTGTCCTTCGTTACGAACTGCCCTTTCTATTTCTTGCTCGCAAGCAATTCGCGAAGCATTTTCTTTGGGCAAGAAAACCATACCGACACCATATTCACCGGCAGGGGGCAGAGTAATATTTTGCTTTGCCATCTCCTCGCGGTAATACTGATCAGGGATCTGTATGAGGATTCCTGCGCCATCTCCCATCAACTCATCTGCACCAACGGCGCCACGATGTTCGAGATTTTCAAGAATCTGCAAGCCCTGTTCCACAATGGAATGGCTTTTCTGCCCTTTAATATGTGCTACAAAGCCAATGCCGCATGCATCATGCTCATTCGATGGGCTGTACAAACCATGCGCAGGCATAGTCTTTCTCCACTACTAGATGGTTTTAATTCGAGGGATATTCCGGTCAGCCGTGTATTTTAACCAAAATATCAGGTAGTTGGGAAGGAGCGCACACTGGCGAGTGACGGCAGGCCGCTAAAATAAAAACACATCCCCCTGCTTCCTGACCCAAGGTTGAGACCCGTATGTGACAGTCGGCGGCAGCGTATTCCGAGCCCTAACAGCATCAGCCTTTTTAGCAAACGAGCCATAAAGCAATATAAACCACGGCTTACCGTCTCGAGTGGTGCGATACAAAAAATGAGGCTGCCCAATCATCGGTAATTTAGCCTCTAATAGCTTGATACTGTCACTACCATGTGCTGCAGCAATCTGCACAGTATAGTTAGCCGGTTTAGCCCTCCAGTCCTTTTCGGTCCAAGCCACCGGCATATCACTTATGGGCTTTTGCTGCCTGTCACTTTTGGCGACATCAAGGACCGATATTTGGACTGAAACCTCAGGAGCAGGAGCAGGAGCAGGAGCAGGAGCAGGAGCAGGAGCAGGAGCAGGAGC
>DAOMGA010000050.1:0-8206 GCA_035430085.1 Pseudomonadales bacterium | reverse complement strand
ACGAATCAATAAAACGCTGAACAAGCCCACTAACAATAAATTGGTGACTGCAATGTAGTATTGCGGCAGAAATTCCTGATTCCCCAGCACAGCTATCAACAGCGCCAGCGGATACACCACAGCAGGGCCGGTAGTAATCTCAGGATTAAACAGGATGCGCTCGCTGTGCGAGGTGGCGTAGCCGTAACCATTCACAACATTTTTGGCGACGGTGCCGAAATAGCCCGAGTCATAATCCATGGCTCTGCCATCGATGGCGATCAGTTTGGAGGCACAAAAAACCAGAAAGCACAGCAGGATGAATCCGTGAGCGCCAGCGCGAAAACCTGACTCCATGCCCCTCACGTCAAGCCATTTCATACTGCCTGTTCCCAGGATTGTGCGGCCTGCTCGTCTCGCTCTTTTTGTTCAACCCAATACTCGCCGGTCGTGGTGATTTCTTTCTTCCAGAAAGGTGCGCGGGTTTTCAGGTAATCCATGATGAACTCAGCCGCCGCAAATGCCGCCGCCCGATGGCTCGCCGCCACCCCGACATAGACAATATTATCGTTGGGCAATAAACGGCCAATGCGATGGATCACTCTCACAGCCGCCAGCCCCCAGCGCTCGCTTGCTTCGTGCACGATGGCAGCGATGCTGGCTTCTGTCATGCCGGGATAGTGTTCCAGCTCCATCGCCAACAACTGACCGTTCTCACCCTGCGCGCGCACCAGGCCAGTAAAGATCACCACAGCGCCAACGTGGTCACCAAGGCTTAATTCGCTATATTCTTCTTTAATATCAAAGTCTTGCGGCTGAATACTGATGTGCATCCTAACCTCCGGTCACCGGTGGGTAAAACGCCACTTCATCACCAGCTTGCAGCATGCGCTCCCGGTTGCGCTCAACCGACTGGTTGACGGCAATGATGCAGCGCGGATCTTCCATTATTATCAATGCCTTAGGATTCTTTTCTCGAATCATTATCATCAAATCTTGCAGGCTGACCGGCGCCACAGTCATAGTTTCTGCTGCCAACCCCAGGCTCTCGCGGTACTTGGCAAAGTATTTAATGTGGATCATGAGTGGAGATAATCGCCGCTTTTGCCGCCGAGCTTGCTTAGCACCCGCACGCCGGAAATCTCCATGCTTTTTTCCAGCGCCTTGCACATGTCATACACCGTCAGCGCCGCCACACTCACCGCCGTCAGCGCCTCCATCTCCACCCCGGTTTTGCCCGACAGCTTGCAGCAGGTTTCGATACGTAAACGACTGTTGGGCATGTCCACTTCGAAGTCCACCGTGACTGCCGACAGCTGCAGAGGATGGCACAACGGGATCAACATACTGGTTTGCTTGGCAGCCTGAATGCCGGCGATACGCGCAGCGGCGAATACATCCCCTTTGGGTACACCACCATCCAGGATGGCAGCGAGCGTCGCTGGCTGCATCTGCACCCAGCCTTCGGCACGCGCTTCACGGCTGGTTACCACCTTGTCGGTGATATCGACCATGTGCGCTTCGCCACGGGCATTGAGGTGCGTCAGACCAGTCATCATGTCTCTCCTGTCAGGCTACAACTATAACCCGCACGCCACTTCGGCGCCTTCCCTGACCGCTTTCACAATCAACCCATACCCCTTGCAATCACCAATGCTGTGAACCGCCATACCCGCCTCTTGCAGGCGATTGGCCAGCGACAGATCCGGCGCGGCGTCACCCGCCACAATTACGCTGTCCACCGCCAGAGTGAACCGTTCCGCTGAGCCTTGCGGGACATACTGCACCTGCTGGCTGCCCAGTTGCTGGATATCCACACCGGTGATGACACGCACTCTGCTCTGGTCGAGTTTGTCCATGTGTTCGGCACGACGCTTGCGCCCTACTTCCGGCAACAAACGGTCTTCGCTGGTCAGCAGATACACCGTGCGCCGCCGCTTGGCAAAAAACTCCGCCAGTTCCACAGCAGGTAAATCATTGCCGATCAGCACAATGCGTTTACCAAAGGGCATAAAAATATGCGACGCGATTTGTAATGTTTGCGGTTTCAGAAAACGGTTCCAGATGTCACCCACTTTTTTCCAGCGCTGCCAACGCCCGGTGAGCAGCGCCCGCACATCGCGCCCAAACCAAACGCCGTCACTCAATTCAATATTGTGTGGACATACCACTTGCGAACCCGTTGCCACAATCACCGCATCCGGCTTTAACGATTGCAGCAATTCCACGCTTGCCTCGGTACCGAGACGAATATCTATCGGCAATTCTCGAATTGATTTCTGCAGATATTCCAGAAAGAAGCGATTGTCATCGTGTACGGTCGCTGCGAGCAACAACGCGCCACCTAAACGGTGTTCGCGTTCGATCAAGGTCACGCGCAGTCCGCGCAAACTCGCCACACGTGCCGCTTCCATGCCGCCGGGACCGGCACCGATTACCACCACATGCCGTGACGTTTCTGTTCTGTCTATTTTTTTAATCAACAGCTCACTTTCACGGCCGGTAAACGGATTGATCGCACAAGCCAGTGATTGCCTGTTCATGGAATCGATACAGTTTTCACAAGAAATACAGCGGCGAATGGCAGAAGAATTACCCACGCTCGCTTTGTGTGTCCATTCAGGATCAGCCAGCATGGGTCTGCCCATTACCACCATATCGGCAGCGCCGGATTTCAACACCGCCTCCGCCTGTTCAGGCGTATGAATACGCCCTACTACCATCACTGGCACTTTTACCACGCGTTTTACCGCTTCAGCCAATGCCGTATTAAAACTGTAACCTGCAGCCGATGATGCAACGATCTGGCTCACCAGTTTATCGGTGGCGCCGCCGCTGATATGGAATGCACTCGCGCCAGCTGCCACTAACAAGGGCGCGAGTCTTTGTGTCTCATCAATTTCACGCCCGCCTGGAATACGTTCGTAACCGGCAAGACGCACCGTAATCGGAAAATCTTTTGCCACCGCTGCGCGCATGGCTGCCACTACTTCCAGAATCAGACGTGTTCTGCCTTCAAATTTATGACCGGCATAAGCATCGCGGCGTTTATTGCGGAAAGGCGATAAAAACGAACCGATCAAGTGATAACTGTGTGCCGCGTGCAATTCAATACCATCGTAACCGGCAGCTTCTGCACGACGGGCAGTTTGTGCGTACTGCTCGATAATCGCAGGAATTTCTTCAATCGCTAATTCACGGCACGCCGTGCCCCACACCGGCGATACCACGGGCGATGGTCCAACTGCTTGTTTGCCAGAAAAAAAAGAAATAATCGATTCAGGACCGGGATGCGTAATTTGTGGTTGCACTTTTGCGCCGTGTTTATGCAAACGCGCAATCAATGCTTTGTGACCTTCGATATAGCTGTCATCGCCCAAGGTGAGTGAACGCTGCAAATAACGGTGTTCCACATCCACCGTACACACTTCCATGGTGATCAAACCCACGCCACCAGCAGCACGCGCTTCCAGATACGCCATCAATTTTTCCGATGGCGTCTGATCGTCATTGCCGTAGTCTGTGGTCATCGGCGCCATCACGATACGGTTTTTCACCATCATGCTGCCGACGCGGATGGGCTCAAATAATGGTGCAAACTGGCTCATAGCGGTTATCCTGCCCGACTTTATTCGTATTCTACTTATTTCTACGCAGGGAACTCAGGTAGAAGTCTCCAGTCTATCTCATACTTTCGTATCATCAGTGGTTTCACCGCCAGACCTTTTCAAGGAAAACACCATGAGCCTGCAACAACAATTCATCGAACGCCGCCAATGGCTGGAAACCCGCATACTCGGTCAGTCACAACTGGTGGAACGTCTGTTGATTGCCCTGTTAGCCGATGGTCACCTGCTGGTGGAAGGCGCGCCCGGACTGGCAAAAACCAAAGCGATTCGCGAACTGTCGGATGTATTGTCCGGCACATTCCAGCGTATTCAATTTACACCCGACCTGTTGCCGTCTGACATCACCGGTACCGATATCTACCGCCCGGAAGAAGCACGTTTTGAATTTCGTTCCGGGCCGATTTTCCACAATCTGGTATTGGCAGATGAAATCAACCGTGCGCCTGCCAAGGTGCAAGCGGCGCTGCTGGAAGCGATGGCAGAACGGCAAGTCAGCGTCGGCAACCAGACTTACACTTTGCCAGCAGTTTTTCTGGTGATGGCAACACAGAATCCCATCGAACAGGAAGGCACGTATCCACTGCCAGAAGCACAGCTCGATCGCTTTCTGATGCATGTGAATGTGGATTACCCGAATGCCGATACTGAAAAATCCATTCTGCGTCTGGCGCGCAATGAAGCGAAACCCGGCACACAAACTGCCGCGCCATCAAGACTCAGCGAAGCGGACCTTCTGGCTGCCCGTGAAGCAGCGCTGAATATCCACATGGCAGATAGCGTTGAGGAATATCTGGTGCAACTGGTGTTGGCGACGCGCAATCCCGGCCGCTATGACACATCACTCGAACGCCTGATCGAGTTCGGCGCCAGCCCGCGCGCCACCATCGCACTGGATCGCTGCGCACGCGCTCGCGCCTGGCTCGCCGGTCGCGATTTTGTTTCACCGGAAGATGTCATTGCATTAGCACCGGATGTACTGCGCCACAGAATCATCACCAGTTTTGAAGCCGAAGCGGAAGGCCACACAGTCAACAGCCTGATTCAACGTTTGTTGACACTGGTGCCAGTTGTTTAAGGCTTTCTGGATAATGTTTAAGGCTTGCTGGAAATTTTGTGAAAACTGCTGACAGCTTGCATACCGGCGGCGCACTCGAAGCGCTGGAACCACACGGCGCACAGATTCTGCTCGGCGATCTGTTGCGCTGGCGTCTGGCTGCGCAACATATTCCACTGGAAAACCGTCGTAACAGTTCATCATTGGCCGGTGGTCGTCGATCGACTTTGCGTGGACGTGGCATCGATTTTGATGAAGTACGCCTGTATCAAGCCGGCGATGATGTACGCGCTATTGACTGGCGCGTCACCGCGCGCACCGGCAAACCTCACACCAAAATTTTTCGTGAAGAAAAAGAACGCCCTGTGCTATTGGTCGTCGATTTACGCAGCGCGATGTTTTTCGGTTCACGGCGCTGTTTCAAATCGGTACTCGCCGCGCACGCGGCTGCACTGCTTGCCTGGGCAACACTGGAATCGGGTGACCGTATTGGCGCCATGCTCATCAGTGATGAAGGTATTATCGATATCAAACCGCGTCGCAGTCGCCACACTGTGCTGCAACTGTTTCGCCAGATTATTGCTATCGGTCAACGACAACTGGCACAGCAACGCACAGCGCCTGCAAACGACACACCAAGCTTGCAAGATGCGATGCAACAATTACGCGTGGTAGCACGCCCCGGTTCTTGCACCATACTTATCAGTGATTTTCATGACTGGGATGACAGTTGCGCACGCGCGCTGTTTCCCGTGGTGCGGCACAGCCAATGTTTTGCCTTGCAAGCGGCTGATGTTCTGGAAGATCAATTACCGGCTCTAGGACTGGTGAGAATGCGCAACGGTTTACGCACAGCCACCGTCGACATACAGGATCGACAAACACTGGCGCGTTTCCACCAACAACGCGCACAGCGGCAACAATGTCTGCACGACGACTGCCGCACGCTGAAAATTCCCCTGCAAACATTGCAGACCGGCGAGAAAATGTTTCCCACCTTGCGACAGTTTTTTTTGCAAGGAGCACATCGTGGCTAGTTCAAATATAGTTAACCCAAATATGGTTAATGCAAATACCGATGCATTGGCAAACCTGAAACCGTTGATTGCGCCGCCTGCTATTGCCTGGTGGCCGCCCGCGCCGGGCTGGTGGATATTAGGCACACTGCTATTGCTGGGTTTAGTGGCGCTATCTATCTACAGTTGGAAACGCGTACGCCTGCACCAACGCACCCGTTACCAGCGTGAAGCACTCGCGTTGCTCGATAACGTCAATACACTGGAAGGCATTGCACAATTGATTCGTCGCGCCGCTATCAGCGCATTGGGGCGAGAGCACGCCGCAACCGCAGACTGGAATACGCTATGCCCCACATTTGATCCGGACAGTTTGCAGCTGCTCAACGAATCCCTTTACCGCAACGACACCGCCACACCGGAATCCATTGCACATTTGCGTCTGCAAACACAGCAATGGCTTCGCACATTGCCACCGGTGCGTTGAGATGAACACTTTATTTTCCGACAGCGCTTTTACACTCTATTGGCCATGGCTGTTGCTGTTATTGCCGATACCTGTTCTGGTGCGCTGGCTCACGCGTGCGACAAACCAACGTGAGCAAGCTGCATTATTTTTCCCGCGTCTTGATGAACTGCTAGTGGCACGCGGCGACAAAAATCCTTCCATTGTTCATCCCGACAACGCACCAATCTGGTTATGGTTGGTCTGGTGTTTATTGGTAGTAGCGTGTGCAAGACCACAGTGGCACGGCGAGCCGGTCGGCATTCCCTCCTCCGGTCGCGACCTGCTGCTGGTAGTGGATATTTCCGGCAGCATGGAAACACCGGATATGAAAATTGACGGTGACGAAGCTCAACGCGTCGATGTTGTAAAAAAAGTGGTGAGTGAATTCGTCAAACAACGCAGCGGTGATCGCGTGGGTCTCGTGTTGTTTGGCAGTCAAGCCTATCTGCAAACCCCGTTGACATTTGATCGCGACACTTTGATCAAACAACTGAACGAAGCACAACTGGGTTTTGCTGGCGAAAAAACTGCCATCGGCGATGCGCTCGCGCTGTCAACCAAACGCCTGCAAGATCGCGAACAAAAAAGTCGCGTGATGATATTGCTGACCGACGGCGCCAACACCGCTGGCAATCTCTCACCACTGCAGGGCGCGGATTTAGCCACCACCTTGGGCATCAAGATTTACACCATCGGCATGGGCGCTGATGTGATGGAAAGGCGCTCACTGTTCGGTCGCCAGTTAATCAATCCATCTGCTGAACTGGATGAAGCCACCCTGACAAAAATTGCCGAACAAACTGGCGGCGAATATTTCCGTGCACGCAGCACTGAAGAGTTGTCCGGCATTTATCACTTGCTCGATCAACTGGAACCCGCTGCTGGCGAAGAAGAAACCTTGCGCCCGGTAACCGAATGGTTTTACTGGCCGTTGGCTACTGCACTACTGATCAGTTTCAGCGTCGCGGCAATCAGCATTTTGCGAGGCACTGTTTTTTATAACAAGGTTTTGCAAGGAATACGCCGATGATGACATTTCATCTGCTTCGTCCGTGGTGGCTATTGGCATTGATACCGGCAGCACTGTTGGTATGGCAACTGCTCAAACGGCACAACAACACATCCAGCTGGGCAAAAGTGATTGACAGCGAATTGCTCACAGCATTGCTGGATAACACGTTTCAACAACGCCGGTCATGGCAGCATTATCTGTTGTTGGCTGCGTGGTTGATGGCGGCTATCGGCATGGCTGGTCCCAGCTTTGAAAAAAACGACCAGACAGCACTCAAGCAAGCGGATGCACTGGTGATCTTGCTGGATCTGTCGCCGTCCATGCTCGCCCAGGATGTGCAACCCAGTCGCTTGCAGGCTGCGCATTACAAGATTCTGGATTTGTTACGCGAGCGCAAGGAAGGCTATACCGGTCTGGTGGCCTATTCCGGCAGTGCACATGTGGTGGCGCCGCTATCAGATGACACCAACACCATTGCCGCGCTGGTGAGCACACTGGAACCACGCATCATGCCCAGCATTGGCAGCCAGACAGAAGATGCCGTCAGTGAAGCGCTGCAATTACTTTCGCAATCGCATTTTACACGTGGCCGCTTGCTGCTCCTGACAGACGGTGTAGCACCTGCTGCAGTGCAGAGCATTACGCGGCAACTCAATGGCAAACCGGTTGAACTGTTTGTAATTGGCATTGGCACCGCTGAAGGCGCGCCTATCCCGCTACAGGATGGCGGTTTCCTGCAAGACAACAATGGAAAAATACTGAACAACCAACTGGACACCAGCACACTGCAACAACTCGCACAGGATAACGGCGGCGAATACAGCCCCTTGCGCAGCAATGACAGCGATATCGCCCCGTTAATTGCACCGCCATCGTGGCTGGCGGATCTCGGCAATGGCAACCAGCGCGATGCCAGCCACACCATTGAAAACTGGCAGGACAGCGGTTACTGGTTAGTCATGCCCTGTCTGTTGATCGCGCTGCTCTATTTCCGTCGCGGCGCACTGG
>DAOMGA010000049.1:0-8239 GCA_035430085.1 Pseudomonadales bacterium | reverse complement strand
ACCAAAAAACTTGAGCGGACCCCTTGGCATTGCTAAAGTGATCGGCGCTTCAGCTGACATGGGGTTGGCGGTTTTTTGCCGTACACTGGCAATCTTAAGCATCAGTCTGGGTGTTATGAATATTCTACCCATCCCTATGCTGGACGGTGGTCACCTCTTGCTGTACTTGGTAGAAGCGGTAAAGGGGAGTCCGGTGTCGGAAAAGATCCAGCTATTGGGTAATCAGATTGGATTGGCACTGATTATTTCAATGATGTTATTTGCGGTATACAACGACATACTCAAACTATAGGTTCAGCATTTATCTGTTTGTTCTTTGCAACATGTTCGGACATAGCTGTCGCTTCCATACAGGGGATTTTTAATTGATTAAGTTAATAAAGCTAACAGCTATGTGTTTACTACTGACGGCAACAGTGGTTTCTGCGCAGGCTCCTGATGATGGTTCGATTAATGCTAGCGCCGCGCAGCGCCAAGGTGTTTTCAGGATTGCCGATATTCGGGTTGATGGTCTGCAAAGGGTGTCACCGGGGTCTGTATTTGCCGCCTTGCCTGTCAGCGTTGGTGATGACCTTGATTCCAGCCAGCTACAGGATTTGACGCGATCACTGTTCAAGACGGGATATTTTGATGACATCACGATTAGTCAGGAACGTGATGTTCTGGTCATCAAGGTTGTTGAACGACCAACAATTGCTGAAATCAGCATTTCCGGTAATAAAGTCATCAAGACAGAAGATTTGACTGATGCTTTGAAAAAAGCAGGTTTGTCAGAAGGACAAATTTATAAGCCATCGACTCTGGAAGCTATGTCAGCCGAACTGGAACGGCAATACGTTTCGCAAGGTCGTTATGGCGCGAAAGTGACAACAGAAGTGCGCGAATTACCGCGTAATCGTATCGGCTTGTCCATCAATGTTGATGAGGGGGAAGTTACGGCTATCAAACATATCAATATAGTTGGTAATCAGGCGTATACGACTAAAGAGTTGTTAGCATTGTTCGATCTGGAATCTACAACATGGTTGTCCTGGATGAACAGTCGCGATAAATATTCCAAAGAAAAGTTGACAGGCGATTTGGAAAAACTCCGGTCATATTATATGGATAGGGGGTATTTGCGGTTCAATATTGAATCAACGCAGGTAGCACTTTCTGAAGACAAGGAATCGGTTTTTATTACGATTAATATTACGGAAGGGGATATCTACAGCGTTAGTGGTACAGAGTTTTCTGGCGAGCTGATTATTCCGCAGGAAGAAATGCAGTCTCTGGTCGGTGTGCAGCCTGGCGCTCCTTTCTCCCAGATACAATTAACAGAAGCTTCCAAAGCCATTACGCAACGACTTGGCAATGAGGGGTACACCTTTGCGGACGTGCGTGCTATTCCCGAGCGGAATGATGCTAATAAAACCGTGAAAGTCACTTTTTTTGTCAACCCGAATCATCGTGCGTACGTACGCCGTATCAATTTTCGTGGCAATACCAAAACGGCTGATGATGTATTGCGACGGGAAATGCGCCAAATGGAAGCAGCTTCTGCCAACTCGTCAAAAATCGAGCAGTCAAAAGTGCGTCTTGAGCGCCTCGGCTATTTCAAGACGGTAGAAGTAGAAACAACCGAAGTGCCTGGCACCAGTGATCAGGTGGACATTGATTACACTGTGGAAGAGCAATCATCTGGCAGTATTGGTGCCAGCGTTGGATTTGCCCAGGGATCTGGTGTAATTCTGGGCGCCAATGTGCAGCAAGACAATTTTATGGGTACAGGTAAGCAAATTGGTGTCAGTGCGAGTACCAGTTCCTATTCAAATCAGATCAGTTTTAATTATCTTGATCCGTATTACACAGTCGATGGTGTCAGTCGTGGCTTTAATGTGTACTTTGTCTCAAGAAACCTTGATGAAGTTAACGTAGCCGATTACAGCGTCGATACTTACGGCTTCGACATGAATTTTGGTTATCCGCTGTCTGAAATCGAGCGCTTGGGCTTTGGTATCGGCTACGCGCATAACGAAGTCAAACTTGGCGACCAGACTTCGGTGGCTCAGGAAATTTCCGGAACACCAACACTGCCTGTAGGTCAGCCTTATATTCAGGAATCTGTTTACAACGGCTGTATTGCCACTAATACCTGTATTAAAGCCGGATTTGTAACAGGTGACATGGCTGATCCTGATTTCAATCCTACCTTTCAGGGGTTTCTGGATCGTCAGGGAAATACGTTCGACGACATTAAAATGACGGCCAGTTGGAACCAGTCGACGTTGAATAAATCACGCCTTCCAACCAGAGGGCATTCGCAAAGTGTGGCATTGGAAGGAACCATGCCTGCTATTAGTGATCTGGAATACTGGAAAGCGGTGTACCGCGGACAATATTTGAAGCCATTGACCGATTCGTTAACTTTACGTTTCCGTGGCCGTATGGGGTTAGGTGACGGATACGGTGGCACGGATGGTTTGCCATTTTTTGAGAATTTTTATGGAGGTGGCTTTGGTTCGGTCAGAGGTTATAAACGCAATACACTGGGGCCAAGAGGAACACCTGCAGTAGCGTATTTTCCGGTAATCATTAATAACGAGTATGTCTATCTCACAGATGGTACCGATTTGATAGCTGCGCCTTCATACAATTCCAATGATGACCCTATCGGTGGCAACATGATTCTGGACGGCGGCGTGGAATTGATTTTCCCTATGCCATTTGTCAAAGACCAGACATCCATGCAGCCGTCTGTATTTATCGATGGGGGTAATGTATTTGAGACGGATTGTTCCAATGTTTATCCGAATTATGGACCGCCATTCGGCGCGCAAAAGAATTGTGACAACTTTGATTTGGGGGAATTACGCTATTCCACAGGCGTAGGTTTGACCTGGATTACCGGTTTTGGCCCTCTGACATTCAGTATTGCCAAGCCGTTAAACTCTGGTGAATACGATGATGAAGAAGTATTCCAGTTTTCGATGGGCCAATCTTTTTGACGAGTATTTAACAATTTTTTTCTACACGGCGGGTTAGCTTTGGCTGCCTGCTTTTAATGGCTATTTAAAGGAGTGTTACAGTGAATAAATTAATAAAGACCATGATTTTAAGTGCAGCTGTTCTGGGCGCTCCAATGGCGTTTGCCGCAAAAGACAAAGTGGCTGTATTTGACGTTCAAGAAGCTATTCTTGGAACTGCTATGGCCAAGTCAGACATGAAGGCTTTTGAAGGCCGTGCTGATGTTGCCAAAATGATTAGCGATGCCGAGAAGCTTAAAAAAGATATTACTGCCATGCGTGCCGAGCTGGCGGGGCTTAGTGGTGCCAAAGCAGAGGAAAAGAAAAAAAGTATTGAGTTCAAACAAGCTGATTTCGAGTTGATTGTTCGTAAACTGAATGCGGAACGACAAGCGGCAGGCAAGAAGTTGATGGATGAAATAGGTCCTAAACTTGAAGGGATTGTAAAAGACATCGTTGATGCAGAAGGCATCGGTCTATTGCTCGATAAGAAAGCAGCTATTCATGCTGACCCATCGTTTGATATTACGGCGAAAGTCACAGAAAAACTGAATGCTGCCGGCAAAAAATAATGCAGCACAGCTATACGTTGGCTGAAATTGCAGAACGCTTTTCCCTGCGTTTGCAGGGAAAAGAAGGCGTTGTCATTAACGAGGCATTGCCAGTTAATGGTTTAGCTACCCTGCCGTCTGCCAATGCATCGCAACTCAGTTTTTTTACTAATGTTGCTTACAGGCAATATTTACAAACCACACAGGCTGCTGCAGTTATTCTCAAAGACAGTGCCGTGAATGACTGTCCTGTCCCTTGTTTAGTAGCAGACAATCCTTATCTGGTGTATGCGCAAGTGTCGGCGCTATTTGACTCATTGCCTGCTAGTACTCCCGGCGTGCACGCTTCTGCAGTGTTGGATCCTGCAGCGCGTGTTGCACCATCAGCCAGTATTGGTCCTCAATGCGTGATTGCTGCCGGCGTTGTTGTGGAGGAAGGCGTTGTCATCGGTGCGGGTTGTCTGATCGGTGAAAACAGCACTATTGGAGCAGGCAGCTATTTGCATGCTCGCGTTACGATTTATCACGGCGTTTCCGTAGGTGCCGGCGCTGTTATTCATAGCGGTGCGGTTATTGGTGCCGATGGTTTTGGTTTTGCACCTGATTTCTCTATTCCAGGAAAAGCATGGCGCAAAATTCACCAATTGGGTGGCGTAGTCATTGGTCGTCATGTAGAAATTGGAGCGAATACTTGTATTGATCGCGGCGCACTGGATGATACGATAATCGGCGACGGAGTAATTATTGATAATTTGGTACAAATCGCACATAACGTGAAAATTGGCAATAACACTGCCATTGCAGCGTGTACAGGCATTGCAGGTAGCACCGAGATCGGTGAAAACTGTACCATTGCTGGTGCTGTAGGTATTGTCGGGCATCTTAAAATTGCCGATCGAGTACACATAACGGCCAAAAGCCTGGTGACAGGGTCGATTAATACTTCAGGTTCATATTCTTCTGGTACTGCATTATCGCCAACTTCAAATTGGCGTAAAAATGCTGTGCGCTTTTCTCAACTTGATGGTCTTTTCCAGCGTGTACGCGCATTGGAAAGTCATCGTTCAGACCCTTGAGGGTTCGTTGTATGCTTATGGATGTAAAACAGATTCGTGAATACTTGCCGCATCGCTATCCCTTTTTGTTGGTAGACAGGGTGCTGGAGCTGACAGAAGGCGAGTCTATTGTTGCCTGTAAAAATATTACGATTAACGAAGCAATTTTTAATGGTCACTTCCCGGATATTCCTGTATTCCCTGGTGTATTGATTATTGAAGCCATGGCGCAAGCGGCTGGTATTCTTGGTTTTAAAACCATGAATAAAAAACCACAAGATGGGTCGATTTATTATTTTGTGGGAGCGGACGATGTGCGTTTCAAACGCCCTGTGGTACCTGGAGATCAGTTGCGTCTGGAAGCAAAAATTCTTTCAGAGAAACGTGGTATCTGGAAGTTTGCCTGTCGCGCACTGGTTGATGGTGAACTGGCTAGCGAAGGCATTATTCTGTGTGCGGATCGTAAGGTATAACCGGTTTTGAGGCAGATATGATTCATCCCAGCGCCATTGTTGATCCGTCTGCCAAACTGGCGGATAACGTTACAGTAGGTCCGTGGACTATTATCGGACCAGAAGTGGAAATTGGTGAAGGCACTGAAATTGCTTCGCATGTCGTCTTGAAAGGACCGACAGTGATTGGCAAATTCAATCGTATTTTCCAGTTTTCCTCTGTAGGCGAAGATACGCCAGACCTCAAGTACAAAGGCGAGAATACGCGTCTGGTGATTGGCGATCACAATGTCATACGTGAAGGTGTCACGATTCATCGCGGGACAATTCAGGATCGTGCAGAGACTACTATTGGCAATAATAATTTACTCATGGCTTATGTCCATATTGGACATGACAGTGTGATTGCCAACAATACGATTCTCGTCAATAACACAGCGCTCGCAGGTCACGTCTGTGTGGATGACTGGGCGATTCTTGGCGGCTACACACTGGTGCACCAGCGCGTCCGTATTGGTGCTCATGCATTTACCGGTATGGGAACGGCAGTTGGTAAAGACATACCGGCTTACGTGCTGGCTTATGGCAATCCGGCAGAGGCACGCGGTATTAATCTGGAAGGCCTAAAACGCCGCGGTTTTACGCGCGAACAATTAACCATACTTAACCGTGCATACAAAACTGTGTACCGCGAAAGTTTGACGCTAGAAGAAGCTTTATCCGAACTGGAAGTGATGCACTCGGATTGCCCCCCGCTGGATATTTTTATTGAATCCCTGCGCAGCTCTACGCGCGGCATTGTTCGCTAGTTATTTACATGCGCGCTAGTTGCTTACGATGATATTGCCTGCCAGGACGCTTCGTATTGGAATCGTGGCGGGAGAAGCATCGGGAGATATTCTTGGCGCGGGACTGATTCGTGCATTGCGTGATGGCTATGGCGATATTCAGGTTGAAGGTATCGGTGGGCCGTTGATGATGGCGGAAGGCTGCATTAGTCTTTTTCCACAAGACCGTTTGGCTGTGATGGGGCTGATTGAGCCGATGCGGCGTTTGCCAGAGCTGTTGGGTATTCGTCGTTCGTTGCGTGAACATTTTATTGCTAATCCGCCTGATGTATTTGTCGGGATTGATTCGCCAGATTTCAATTTGTCTCTTGAGTTTGCCCTGCGTAGAGAAGGCATAAAAACCGTTCATTACGTCAGCCCGTCTGTGTGGGCGTGGAGACAGGGTCGGTTGAAGAAAATAGCACGTGCGACGGATATGGTGCTGACGCTTTTTCCGTTTGAAGAAAAATTTTATCGCGAACACGCTGCGGAGTATCCCGATTTGCACGCGGTATGTGTTGGCCATCCGCTGGCGGATAGTATTCCAATGGAAACTGATGTAGCTGCAGCGCGTGCTGCGTTGTCATTGACAGTCAGTTCTCAGGTTGTAGCTTTGCTACCTGGTAGTCGCGCGGGGGAAGTGGCTCGCATGGGGCAATTGTTTCTTGATGTCGCTCGTTGGTGCATGCGTAAGCGAAACGATTTATGTTTTGTGATGCCGGCAGCCAATCCTGCGCGTGAAAAACAGTTGCGTGATCTGTTGGCTGATTATCCGGATATTCCCGTAACGTTAATCAGTGGTAAATCGCAGTTATGCATGGCGGCGAGTGATGCTGTGTTGATGGCTTCGGGAACCACAACGCTGGAAGCGATGCTATTAAAGAAACCGATGGTAGTGGCTTATAGAATGGCGAAATTTTCTTATGCCATTATTTCGCGGTTATTAAAAGTTCCTTATATTGCCCTGCCCAATTTGTTGGCTAATGAAAAGCTGGTGCCGGAATTGTTGCAAGATGCCGCAACAGCTGAAAATCTGGGTAATGCAGTGCTGGCAATGTTGGATAATCCAGCCGGCACAAAAATGTTACAAACCCGTTTCGCAGAATTGCATGGTGATATTCGCCGAAATGCAAGTGATAGTGCGGCAAAGGCTATTTTTCATTTGCTAGGTCTTCAATTGCCCAGTGTTCAGTAACGTATGCCAATAGAATTATTCTCCTGCAGTTATACCGGTGTGCTGTTGGCGGGTGTCGATGAAGTAGGTCGCGGTCCATTATTTGGCGATGTCGTCACCGCTGCTGTGATTCTCGATCCTGCAAAACCCATTACGGGTTTGGCGGATTCCAAAAAACTTACCGAGAAAAAGCGTGAAGTATTGTTTGCCGAAATACAGGACAAGGCATTGGCATGGTCTATTGCCCGGGCAACACCAGAAGAAATCGATGCGTTGAATATTCTTCAAGCCAGTTTATTGGCGATGAGACGTGCTGTGGAGCAATTGCATCTACAGCCGGAATACGTTTTGGTTGATGGTAACAAACTGCCTAAGTGGACATATCGCGCTGAGGCTGTGATCAAGGGTGATAGCCGTGTGCCCGCAATCAGTGCCGCGTCTATTCTGGCAAAAGTGCAAAGAGATCGCGAAATGCAGTTGCTGGATACGCAATATCCGGGGTACGGTTTGGCAAATCACAAAGGTTATCCAACGGCTGAACACATGAAAGCCTTGGCTAGTTTGGGCGTGACATCCTTGCATCGCCGGTCTTATGCGCCAGTAGCAGCTGTTATCGCCGCAAGGAATGAATAACCGATTCGAGTGCTCGGTCAAAGAAAACTGCATCATCCAACACGGTCATCTCTCCGCTGCGCAGGCGTGATGCTACGCCAGGTTTGTCAGTGGTAACAACCTTGACGCCTTCCCTGTTAACAAAAATGTAACTGCCGTTGTGTTTGATAACCGCTGCCAATTTAATTTTTATAGTAGCTTCAGCTTCCCTGTTCATTTTTAGCCACGTATTGGCACGTAAACTGGCTGCCTGACGATCATAATCATCCTCATTGGGGTCAGAGGGTTGTATGGCTTGATTGAGAGGCTTGCTGGGTTCGCTGGGTGATTTTTTTACCACTTCAGGTGCTGCAGGCGTTTTTGCCCAGCTACTGAATCCTTCAAACGCAATGGTGTTGTCGTCGCGTGCTTGAATTGGTGTTTGTATTTCGGGGGTGGTAGTTTGTAGTGGTTCTGTCTCCGGAATAATTTCAGGGAAGTCTTCAGAAAACTGATTGATTTCCAACACGTCTTCAGCAGGTTTTTCTGTAACAGGTTCTTCTATGGTCGTATCGGATTCTGCG
>DAOMGA010000048.1:0-8240 GCA_035430085.1 Pseudomonadales bacterium | reverse complement strand
CAGGAACTGGACCCAACCCGTGATATCCCATTCCGCCCGCCATATGCGGCCAGACCCAAGCTGGAGAACCAGAAACGGCAGGATATGTATGACCTAGTGGTACTGCTACTGGATACTGGAGCCAGATACGGTGAGATAGCCAATATCCCGTGGACTCGTATTGATCTGGAGAACCGGACAATCAACCTGTGGAGGCCCAAGGTTCGCAATGAGTCCATCATTTATATGACCAGTAGGGTACATGCGATCCTGACGCGCCGGTCTGAAGACAGGCAGGGTGAGTACGTGTTCTGCAATCAGGAAGGTGAGGCCAGAGGGTATGCAGCCAAAGGAATTCGGCTGTGTATCAAGAATGCTGGTCTGGAGGATTTCAAAATCCACGACTTGAGACATACAGCAGCTAGCCGGTTAATCCAGAACGGGATGAGCCTGTATGAAGTAGCGCAAATACTTGGCCATACCGATGTACAGACTACCCAGCGTTATGCGCACTTGGCACAGGTCGATGTTAGCAAGCGGGCAAGGGACATCATGGAGTCTATGGGCAATCACTGAAATAATATTTTCATGGATGCAGTTGTGATGTGTCAGCTTGCAAGCAATCACCCTACACAAACGGGTAGGGCGATTGCAGATGCATGCAAGGATAATCTAGAAAATTCCAAAGAAACAGGCAGTCGCTTTTACGATTATTTCTAGTGGGATAATGTCTGCTGTGTAGTTCCACTTCAACTATTTATTTTTGTGATGCCCATTGTGGACAGCGGTAGGCTGTACCCATAGAATCCAGAAATCACTATCAGGCAATGGACTGGATGATGTTACGCAAAGGGGTCTATCAGCGCATGGCTTTTGGTACTGCCTTGCTGGTTGTGGCCGCTTCTGCCACTGCCTTATTAACGCGTGCCAACTCACCGCTGCAACCAGCAGACATGCTGGCATTACCAGAAAGCCGTATTGATCTTGCTGTAGCAAAACTGTCGATGGACAAGATCATTGACCCGAATATCGACATCAACGCCAACCTGCAAAAACTGGATGCTATGGCAGCTGATATAAAACACATGCTGCCACCTAATGCTACCAGCAATGACAAAGTGCTGGCACTGATGGCCTACTTGTACGATCCCGGCCCGTGGAATCACTACCAGAATTTTTCTTACAATCTGGATGATCCGCTGGGTAAAGATATAAAAACCAAGTTGCTACCCAGTTATTTGGAAACACGGCAAGGCAATTGCGTATCGATGCCGACCTTGCTGGTAATATTGGGACGCAGGATTGGCCTTAATATGACGCTGGTGATGGCACCCAATCATTTCTTTGTACATTTTATTCAGGACAATGGTGAGCCATACAATCTTGAAGGTGTTGAGAAAGGAACCGTCAGCAATGAACGCTACCAGAAGGAACATTATGTAACGGATGCAGAAATTGCCAACGGCATCTATCTGAAAAGTTTGACCAAAAAGCAGGAAGTGGAAGCGTTGTTGATGGTTCTTGTTAACTATTACAGGGACAACAAGCAATACGACAAGGCAATCGAACTTACTGACATGGTATTACAGCAAGATCCAGAATCAGTGGATGCCATGTTGAACAAAGGTAGTGTGTATGGCGGTATGGGTCGGGATTTTCTGAAAAGCCACAATGGAAAATTCACCAGCGAGGAAGACAGATACTATCAGGAACTTGGTAAAACCTATAACGTTTGGCTTACCAAAGCGGAAGCCCGTGGGTGGACAGAACCGCCTAAAGATTATGATCAAAAATATCTGGCCGTTGTTGAACGCGCCAAGGCTAAACGGAAAGTACAAGGAGAAATGAAAAATGCAGGGCAATAAATTGAAACGGGTAATGATGATTTTAGTTTCACTGATTTTGTGCAGTTCCGCATCTGCGCGTTATCTGCAATCTGATCCGATTGGGCTAAAAGGTGGGGTTAATACCTATGCATACGCACTTCAAAACCCAGTAATGAACACAGATCCCACAGGATTAATTACAGAGTGTGAGTGGTGGGCGTTAGAAATAATACTTAACAGATATGGTGCTGGTCCAAAGGTTGGCCCTAATAGCTTTAAGTCAGATACCACTGCAACTAGAGGAAAAGGGCATAACAATAATCCCGGCGATCCAATAGTTCTTCATACGAATCCATCTGAATCGGAACAATATTCAGGAAGTGTGGTTGATAAAGGTCGTTCGGCTGCATTTTTGGATACAGCTGTTCATGAAAATATTCATCAAGGTCAGACAACTATAGATCATATAATTGATGCTGTCAGAGAGACTGCGACGGGAGGATCATCCAGTTCAGCACAAGATATTGCTGACTGGGTAAGATATTACAATCCACAGATGATTCCTGAATTTGAGGAGCTAGTTAGGGAATGTCGGAAATGCAAAAAAGATGACCCGGAAGTAGAGAAGCCATAAATCTAGCTTTGCCTACATTGACAGGAGATAATTTTATGAATTTATCATCATTTTTTAAGTTTCGTTTGAGTACTGTTTTTTTGTTATGTTCTATTCCGGGAATGTTTTTTATCTTTGGTGTTTTCCACGAGCCAAGCTTTATTAGAGATTGCGAAAGTTTGGATAGAATATTCAATATGATTTTTTTCATCCTGCCTGTTTTTTTTCTGATTATTTCTTTTGTCGCTTCATTTTCTACGCTTGCAGTTTTTCTTTATAGGCGCCAGTGGCATTGTATTCCTCAATGCCTTATTGAGATGGCAGGGAGTATTTTCATGGTAATGAGGATTCCGGCGTATTAATTTAAAGCAATCAATGGTCAATAACAGTTGAGAATCATTCAGGTTAATTCGTAAGCAATATGCCCAGTCTATATGGGCGTTTTTTATGCTGGCCAAATTCTCTTGATGTAAGCGTTCAGTCGTAAGTGGACTTGGTTGTAGCGCGCCACGCTGACACTGTGCTTTTTACCCAATTACGCAGCGTACAATTCGATGACTTTGGCTGTGTTTTCTGCCGCCCTCATCATAATACTTACAGCCTTCAATCGCCGCGAGGGAACTTAGTGGAGCAAATTGGAAGCAATACATCACGACAATGGAGGATACACAATGTTGGTTTTAACCCGTAATGCAGGAGAAACCCTGAGAATTGGTGACGAGATAACCGTTACCATCCTGAATACCAAGGGAAATCAGATTCGCATTGGAATAGATGCTCCTAAGAATGTTGATGTACATCGAGAAGAAATATATCAGCGTATCCAGATGGAAAGGGACTGGGTGGATTAATAATATGGAACGTGCTAGCACTTAACTGAAATTTCCCGGAAAAACAGAAAAAGTATTTCTAGCTCCTGTCTCATAGTTCATGGGTGGTGGCTAAAGTGAGATTTTAAACACCACTACAAGAAATGTTTTGGTATGGTTACTATGGCAATCTGACTGATCCGTTTGGCATTAGCTGGAAGTTCAGCTGTACAAGTCAGAAATGAAACGAGGAAATATAAATGTCACTGACACTTTATTACCACCCGCTGTCATCGTACTGCCACAAGGTTCTCGTTGCTTTGTACGAGCACAATGTTGCTTTTGAAAAACGTCTGATTGACCTGAGAAGTGATGAAGGAAGAAAAGAACTTCAGAGTGTGTGGCCTGTCGGAAAGTTTCCTGTAATACGTGATCATGCACGTAATCGTGACTTACCTGAAGCGACAATTGTTATTGAATACCTTGACCACTTCTTTGCTGGTACAACTCCGCTGATACCTGTCGATTGGGATAGTGCATTAGAAGTGCGTTTGTGGGATCGAATTTTTGATAATTATTTTCAAAGCCCCATGCAGCACATTGTTGGTGATCGCATACGCGGAGCCAATGGTGATTTAACAAGGGAAAAATCGACGCTGGATACCGCATATAAATTGCTTGATAACCATATGGCATCAAAAACATGGGTGGCAAGTAAGGATTTTAGTATGGCGGATTGTGCAGCTGCGCCCGCGTTGTTTTATGCCGGTATGGTTCATCCATTTCCTGATGAATTAAATAATCTGAAAGCATACTTTTATCGCTTAGTTGAAAGGCCATCAGTGAGGCGTGTACTGGAAGAAGCCAAGCCTTATTTTAAATTTTTCCCATTTGCAGAGGCCATTCCTGCGCGGTTTCTATAAAAGCACAGGGTTTTATCAGATGCTGGGCTATACACAGCAAAATCATCACGGGTAATAATGTGGTTTCAAGTCCACTTAGTCCCCTGCCAAAAATACAACTTTCATTTTTTATTGTATTTTTTATCAATGCAATAAAAGCATCCATCTGCATTGGTATATATTGCTCTGGCGCTTTTCATGGCGCTATCATCATTGGCATGCCAGCCAAGGGTCTTTCTGTTGGTGATATTGGGTAAGTGGCCGCAATTGGCAGAAGTGTCAGTGTTATGCACTTCATGGTCGCCGCCAGTGTTTACGCAGTAGTTTGGCATGAGATTTTCCTTTGTTGAGGTTACTGTTTACACGCCAACCAAGGCTAACATGATGATGATTGTGGCGATGCTACCTAGATGTGTAGGATAGAGTGCTTCGTTTTTTTGTTAGAGTAGATGCTCAGATACGCGTGCATATAGCAGACTACAAATGACGCATGAATGGGGATCTCTAAATGAACAGAATCTTGGCATTATTGCTTGCTGGATTTATTTGCATTTCAGCTATTGCTGGCGACAATAAATCCGATCAGGTAGATGAGTCACAGCTAAAAGAGCATGGCAGCTATACCAATTCGTCTGGCCATGTGGTTCATTCTCCCGCACATGCAAAAAGTGACGTTGCTCCATCTGGCGCAACAGCTAAATGTGGTGATGGCACTTATAGTTTCAGTCAGCACCGCAGAGGCACTTGCTCACATCATGGTGGTGTATCTGAGTGGTTTTGATTGGCGGGTTAAGTGATAGAGAACGATGATTGATATACACCACTAAGAAGAAAACGAAGAGCTGATGACAATGTCCACACAGGCAATGCGAAACAGGGAGGCTTTTATTCGAGAAATCGGGAAAGAGCTAGAACAAGAGAATGTAGCTATATTTGCTGGTTCGGGTTTGTCTGCACCTGCAGGCTTTGTTAGTTGGGGGGGGCTTCTTAGGCCTATTGCAAGAGATCTTGGTTTGGATGTAGATAAAGAACATGATCTTGTTACTTTGGCTCAGTATCATCTCAATGAAAATGTTGCAAATAGAAATCAACTCAATAAGCGACTAATTGAAGAGTTTTCAAAATCTGCAGAAATAACAGAGAATCACCAAATTCTTGCAAGATTACCGATTTACACATACTGGACAACAAACTACGACAAGTTGATCGAGAAGTCGCTAGAAGCCACTGGAAAAATTCCTGATGTTAAATACACAAAAAAGCATCTTTCTCTTACTAAACCAAAACGAGATGCCATAGTTTACAAAATGCATGGTGACATAGATCATCCAGATGAGGCTGTCTTAACAAAAGATGATTATGAGTCTTATCACGTAAAAATGGATCAATTTATAACGGCCTTGTCAGGTGATCTCGTATCAAAAACTTTCATATTTATAGGATTTAGCTTTACTGATCCAAACTTGGATTACATATTGAGCAGGGTTAGGGTTTCATATGACAAAAGCCAAAGAACACACTATTGCTTTATAAAAAGTATTTCCAGGGATCAAGGTGAAGAGGATGCCGATTATTCTTACAGAGTAAGAAAGCAAGAGCTATTTTGTGGTGATTTAAATCGATTTAATATTAAAGCTATTTTGGTCGATAATTATTCCGATATTACTGAAATTCTTAAGATGATTGAGAGAAAAAACCGTCAAAAAAGTATATTTATTTCCGGTGCGGCACATGAATATGGCGCTTGGGGAAGCGAGGAAGCCCAGAATTTTATACATAATCTTAGTCAAGATATTATTAAAGCCAACTACAAAATTGTATCTGGATTTGGATTGGGTGTAGGTAGTGCGGTGATCTCCGGCTCGCTTGAACAGATCTACATGAACCCCCGTTCTAGCAAAGTTGATCAACTTGTTTTGCGTCCTTTTCCGCAGAATGTTTTTGGGAAGATAGATAGGAAAGAAGTATGGCGGCGTTATCGAAAAGACATGATCTCATATGCAGGTGTGGCCATATTTTTATTCGGCAATAAAATTCAAGATGGAAGTGTTGTTAAATCGGACGGTATGCGACAGGAATTTGATATAGCTAAAGAATCTGGTTTGGTGTTGCTGCCAATTGGGGCAACTGGGTATGTATCACAAGAGCTTTGGGGTGAGGCCAAGGAGGATGTGCAAAGGGTATTTGATGGTTGTCAGGAAATTTTAGATTTGTATGACTTAATTGGTGATAGGCGGACATCACCGGATCAGATAATCAAGTCAATTATATGCTTACTTTCAAAACTAAACTGATAAAGGAGATGGCTATGGCTCGTAAGACATTTTTTAGTTTTAGGTATAAAAGTGATAACTGGCGTGCGAGTATCGTTCGCAATAGTTGGGTTACGCAAGAGAGAACTGCTGCTGGTTTTTTTGATTCTGCAGAATGGGAGGAAGTAAAGAAAAAAAATGACTCTGCGATTGAATCGTGGATAGATGGGCAGCTGAAAGGGACGTCTGTTACCGTTGTCTTAATTGGTTCAGACACAGCTGGAAAGAAATGGATTAACTATGAAATATTAGCCAGCCACAAAAAGGGGAATGGCATTCTTGGTATCTATGTACATGGCCTAAAAGACAAAAATGGCAACACCTCATCGAAGGGGAAAAATCCCTTTGAGAATTTCACGTTTAAAGCCGCAGATGGAAAGGTGGTAATTTACCCAACTTATGACTGGGTAAATGATGATGGTTATAAAAACATGGGGGACTGGATTGAAAAGGCTGCAAAAGCAGCAGGTAAATAAGTAAATCAATCAAAAAATAACAGGACGTCTAGGTCAGGAGGCGATCCTATTGTTTTTTACAGATAAAAATATGATTTTCATTTTTTATCAATGCAGTAAAGGCATGAAACGACGTTAGCGATTGGGTTCAATAATGAAATGCCCATCTTTGAATATTGCCACGCCCTTGAGCGTTAAAAAACCATGTTTGAATCCATCTATTTCACTAGGAATGTCTGTATCAAAATTTCGTATATGATCAGAACCAAGAGCGGCCAAGTGATCAGTGGAAATATTTCTTATGGTAACCGCACCATCTTTGCTCACTGATTGAACATGCCACACATAATCTTGTTCTGCTTGGAGCATGCCATTCCAGATGCGTTGGGGTATTGGTCGCAATCTTATTCTGTAGTTTACGCACTTTTGTATTTGGTGTTTATTCATAGTAGAGATTCATCCTATCAAGCCAACATTTAACGTATTTTTACTCAACTTAGTCCACTTCAGTATCTTACCGAAAACCGCGTATTATGAGTTTTATCACGAGGTGCGAATGCGTGGTAAATATGGCGACTAATAAGGGCAATTTACCTCGGTTGGCTAATCAGGTGAAAATTGGAATAGATGCGCCTAAAGATGTAAATGTACATCGCGAAGAAATATATCAGCGTATCCCCAAAAAATTCGTCTGAATGATGCTGAAAAGATCAGGTTAAAATGCTCAGTGTCCGCGCAATCCATGGATCTATGGAATCTAATTGATCTTGACCGGAAATGAATAGCGGAACATCTAGTATATTTGAAACTGTTTTGGCGCGTGCGATTTCGCTAGTTTGTAAGCTTGCAATCATTTTAACATCCATGGCCTTCCCGTCCCGCGAAGTTAGTCTTTGGTGAATGAGTTCAGGGTCAGCCGTCAGTAGTACAACCCCTTTTAATTGCATGGAGTTAAAAGTAGAGATGGGAACTTCAATAATTCCACTAGAAGATGACAGGCAAAAATGCCCGTCGAGGAGAATAGCCCCATCATGAATATGTAAACTGTTTAGCGCGTCTATTAGGTGATCCTGATTTTTCTCAGCATCAATGACATTCTTGTTCTGATCTACTGGTGCATTCTTTTGTTTTTTTATTAGAGTTGACGCTGAAAATTTAGGCAATGAAAGATTTTTGCATATGCGATCAGAAATGAAGCCTTTGCCAACGCCGTGTACACCTGCCAAAAATATAATATTGAAATTCATATGCTTTCAACCCTTCTTCTTTTGAACCTCTTAAAAACATCATCATTCAAATAGCAAAATGACTGAGGAATTGTGAATTCACTGGAAATATCAGATG
>DAOMGA010000047.1:0-8346 GCA_035430085.1 Pseudomonadales bacterium | reverse complement strand
CTCAGTGACCGCCACCCGTCAAAGATTTGACCATATCTTCCACTACTTTTTTCGCATCACCGAAAATCATCATGGTTTTATCGAGATAGAACAAGTCATTGTCCAGACCGGCATAACCTACCGCCATTGAACGCTTGATCACCATAACAGTACGCGCACGATTCGCTTCGATAATCGGCATGCCGAAAATCGGTGAAGACGGATCGGTTTTTGCAGCCGGGTTAACGACGTCATTCGCGCCGATAACCAGCACCACATCAGTAGACGGGAAATCGCTGTTGATTTCATCCATCTCTTTTACGTCCTCGTACGGCACATCGGCCTCTGCCAGCAATACGTTCATATGGCCAGGCATACGACCCGCCACCGGGTGAATGGCATAACGCACGTTCACGCCTTTTTCTTTCAGGGCATTGGCTAGTTCTTTCACCGCATTTTGTGCGCGCGCTTGTGCCAGACCGTAGCCGGGAACGATTACCACAGAATCAGCATTGCCCATCATGAACGCTGCATCATCGGCTGAACCGGATTTGTAATTCTTTTCTTTCTGTTCGCCATCGCCGGCAACTGCCGTGGCACCAAAACCGCCGAACAATACGTTGAACAGTGACCGGTTCATGGCTTTACACATGACGTAAGAAAGAATTGCGCCGGAAGAACCTACGAGCGAACCGGCAATTATGAGCATCGGGTTATTCAGTGTGAAGCCGATACCAGCTGCGGCCCAACCGGAAAACGAGTTCAGCAATGAAACAACAACTGGCATATCGCCGCCGCCGATCGGGGCAATCCAGAAATAACCTAACACGATAGCCAATGCCGTCATGGCGTAAAACGCTGTCATGTTTTCTGTCATGAAATAATGCGCACCGGCACCGATCATTGCGAGAGCCAACGCGGCTTGCACGACTTTTACCCAGTTGCCATTCAGTGACTTCGCCCATTTTTTTGCAGCGAGCTTGCCGTAAGCAAACACCGAGGCACTAAATGTAATCGCACCGATAAAACAACCGACAAACAATTCAAAGCGATGGACAGCATCGTGATGCTCGCCACTGTGCAAAACTGCAGCAATGGCGATCAATACCGCTGCAAGACCGACAAGCGAGTGCATCATCGCCACTGTTTCCGGCATTTGCGTCATCGGCACAGTGCGTGCGCGATAAATGCCGATGCCTGCGCCGAGAATCATCGCGCCAATAATCATGGCAACATTTGGATTCGGAGCTGCAAAAAATGTAGCAATAACGGCGAGCGCCATACCCATCATGCCGTAACGGTTACCCATAATGGCAGTGGCAGGTGAAGACAAACCGCGAAGGGTCAGAATGAAAAGTACAGCGCCGATCAGGTAGGCCCAGTCTGCGTATTGAGCGAGATTATGCATGATTCAATTCCTCACTTCTTTTTCTTGCGGAACATATCCAGCATTCTTTCGGTAACGGCAAAGCCGCCGAAAATATTGATGCTGGCGAGGAATACTGCAATCGCGCCGATAACGCTGGTAGCAGTGATGGCCTGATCCTGAATTGTCACGGCTTGCAACATTGCGCCGACTACAATGATGCCGGACAACGCATTGGTTACCGCCATCAACGGCGTATGCAGCGCAGGTGTTACGCCCCACACCACGTAGTAACCGACAAAAATCGCCAGCACAAAAACGGTAAACACGCTGACAAACGGCACGCTGCTCGCATGTTGCGCAGCTTGTTGAATCACTTCATTCATAATCGTTCTCCGATCAGCAATCAGTTAAGCTTTTTTATAGATGACCTGGCCGCCGTCAACAATGATTGTCGGCTTCACCATTTCATCTTCGCGATTGAGTTTGAGCGTCTTGCTTTCCTTGTCGTGCATCGGCTCAAGAAAGTTCACCATATTGCGCGCATATAAAGCAGAAGTTTCAGCAGCGACCAAGGCAGGAATATTGGTTTCGCCGATAATTTTTACACCGTTGGCGGTGGTGACTGTCTGGCCCGGTTGCGAACCTTCTACATTGCCACCAGTAGACACGGCCATATCCACAATAACTGAACCCGGTTTCATTTTGGCGACGGTTTCTGCTTTCACCAGCACTGGCGCTTTGCGACCAGGAATTTGTGCCGTGGTGATAATAATGTCGGCCGCACTGACTGCTTTATCCACAATCACCGCCTGATCGCGCACGTATTCCGGGCTCGGCACCCAGGCGTAACCACCGGTGCCCAATGCCTTGGCTTTTTCTTCGTCGCTCATCGGCACATCGAGCCAACGACCGCCGAGTGATTCCACCTGTTCTTTGGCGGCAGGGCGCATGTCGGATGCTTCTACGATGGCACCGAGACGCTTGGCAGTCGCAATTGCCTGCAAACCGGCAACGCCCACACCGAGGATCACTACGCGCGCTGGCTTGATAGTGCCTGCAGCCGTCATCAACATCGGGAACATGCGCTGGTATTCGTTGGCAGCCAGCATCACCGCTTTGTAACCGGCAACGTTGGCTTGCGAGGAGAGGATGTCAGAACTCTGTGCGCGCGTGATACGCGGGATCAATTCCATCGCTACACAGGTCAGACCTTTGGCGGCGTATGCATCGAGGTTCTCATTCGCGTGGGGCGCAAAAGCAGCCAGCACGATGGCACCCGATTTCATCAGACTCGCCTCAGCAGCGGTAGGTGCAATCACTTTCAATACGATATCTGCATCTTTCAATGCGTCAGCGGCAGAGGCGACAACAGTGGCACCAGCAGCGCTGAAATGGTCATCCGGGCAGCTGGAAGCAATACCAGCGCCGCTTTCTACCACTACCTGATACCCGAGACTGACAAATTTCTTTGCAGTCTCTGCGGTAGCCGCGACGCGATTCTCGCCAGCGGCCGTTTCTTTTATGACGCCAATCAGCATGGGGCTCTCCCTTGGGTAGTGCTCGTTGGGGGTATTGCTCGTTGGGTATTGCTATTTAGAGGCGGGCGAGCATACACAAAAATGCGTGCTAGCTCCAACAGGAAAACCGAAGCGCCCCCGCAGTATGGCAGGGCGCTAACTGCTTGATGTTTTGTAGATTTTTTACAGACCGGCCATCACTTAGTGAGAGCGGGATCCGTAATGCCCATCCGAATTGTGTGGTGCATCGTTCTTCCAGCGGTTCTCCGCCGGATGAATCGCTCCACCGCTCGCCAGATAGGCTTCGATATCGTGATTGAGTTGCTCGCGGATGCGGCAGCGCGATGTCACCGAACGTACTTCCGGCGCATCTTCTCCCCTCCTGCCGGGCGCTTCGACGGTCTCTCCGCCAAGGTCATCCAGCGGGGCATCCATGTCGATATCATCAGCGTCATCCATGTCATCACTTGCATAGGTTCTAGCCATGATCGCCACCTCGTTATTGTTGGTAAAACGGGGACTTCTCACTTTCCTTATATACCCATTGCCACAAAAAAATAGTGCCAGCCGGCTATCCACCAGACGATCGGATGAAAAAACGCGACGAACGCTACGCCAGCATGGTGATGAACATTACTGTAAAACAATATCAAGCAGGCGGCTCAACTCCACGCCTAACACGATGAGCCAGACGAAGATGGCAATGCCAACTCCAGCTGCGGCGATATCCTTGATGATCTTGATCTTCTCGTTGTGGCGCGGCTCGACAAAATCGCAAATTGCTTCAATAGCACTGTTAAATATTTCGGCGACCAACACAAAGGCGGTCACCACCAGAATCAGCAAAAAATCGACCCACGATCGCGCAGCAAACGCGAGCATTAGCACCACAACTGACAATATCAGTTTGTAGGTAACAGACCAGTCAAACAGCACGGCATAGCGCAACCCTGAAAACACTGTCCGGATCTTTTGCAACGGATGGTAGCCAGCCTCACCTGTTCCAAGAAATTTATGTCTCATTGTTTACACTCCCGCCATGCCAATAGTTTTCTCAAGAGCAAGACCCATAAAGTTGCAAATATCACCCCAACGACAACATCGCTGGGGAAATGCACTTGTAGATAAAGCCGCGAAATTCCCACCAACGCGACAACAGTTAACAAGATGGCACTTTCGACAATACCCGGCGACTTTCCCGGTTGCATCAGCCAGGCCAGAGCGAAAGCTGTAGCCTGCATGGCATGTGCGCTGGGGAAACTGGCATCGCCCGGCATGGCAATAAGTGGCGGGAAAAATTCCGGGCGCGGGCGCACGGTGATCAGCTTGACCGCGTGCACCAGCGCAGAGGAACCGATTAGCGCCAGCAATACAAAGTTCGCCTTCTTGTCACCACGCCACCACCAAACAAGTACTGCCAAGGGCAGCAATACAGCCAGTGAACCCAGCGAGGTAATGGCAAGGAAAAAACTGTCGAGCCACGGGGCGCGGGCGGCATCGGCCAGCGCAAGCACCGCATAATCCCAGTCCTTCATTTGGTGGCCATTGTGCGCTCGCGCTTTTCCTTCTGCAGCGACAGGAAGATCGAGATACCGATAAACGTTGCTACCACTGCCAGCGAGAAGCCGATCGGAATTTTATAGATGTCTATCAACATCATCTTGACGCCGATGAAAACCAGCACAGCCGCAAGACCATACTTCAACAGCGAGAAGCGATCTGCCATATCCGCCATCAGGAAGTACATCGCGCGCAAACCGAGAATGGCAAAGATATTGGAGGTCAGTACGATAAACGGATCCGAGGTGATCGCAAATATGGCCGGGATAGAATCAACCGCGAAAATAAGATCCGATATTTCGACCAGAATCAACGCCAGGAACAAGGGAGTTGCATAACGCACGCCATCTTTCCAGATGAAAAACTTCTCGTCATGGAGCTCATCAGTAATTTTCATGTGGCCGCGCAACCAGCGGATCAACGGGTTGTTCGCCATGTCAGGTTTTTCTTCAGCAAACCACCACATCTTGACGCCGGTTATCAGAAGAAAAGCGCCGAAGACGTAAAGTATCCAGTGAAACTTAGTGATCAGCCAGGCGCCGGCAAAGATCATCACCGTACGCATGACTATAGCGCCAAGAACCCCGAGCACCAGTACGCGCTTTTGCAACTCCAGCGGAATCGCAAAAAACGAGAACAACATCAGCCAGACGAATACGTTATCGATAGCCAATGATTTTTCTATCAAGTATCCCGTAATGAACTCGAGTGACTTCTGGTTCGCCACTTCACGACCCATACTGCCATCAAGCTGCCACCACAAGGCACCGGCAAACAGGAAAGAGAGCGAAACCCAGATCACCGACCAGATAGCGGCCTCCCTGAATGACACCTTGTGCTGCTTGCCACCACCCACTACAAACAGGTCGATCGCCAGCATTACCAGAACAATGGCGAGAAAGCCCACCCACATCCACCACACACCTATCGTTTCCATCGCATTATTCCTCTCTTGGATTCAGCACATCAAAAATCAAACAATTCGCCAAGCAGGGATTTCTTGCGATGGCCGTAATGACCCTTGTAGTAGTCTTTGGGTGAATGCTTGTAGTGATCCTTGTAGTGGTTTTCGTAGCGCGGCAGGGGTTCTGGCGCACGCGGCTGGCTGACAGTTGCGGGCTGTATTTCAGCCGCGGCGCGCTCAATCAGCTTGTCCAGCTCACCGCGATCCAGCCACACCCCACGGCAAGTCGGGCAATAGTCTATTTCGATGCCCTGTCTTTCAGACAAGGTGAGGGTCGGGTGGGGAGTGATGGCAGCACAAGACGGGTTGGGGCAAAGCATGGTATTTCTCCTGTAGCAGATTCACGGCACATGGCACCCTTGGCACCACGCTGCATCGTTGCATACAGGTCTCGCTCACAGCCTCCGCACGGTGCGGATCTGTCTGCGGAGCCGGGTGTTGGGCAAATAACACCGTGTTGACGACTGCCGCAGCGGGAGCTACTCCCCCTCTCACTACCGGTGACCGGTAGTGGTCAAATCATAGTTTACTTATTTACTTGGTTAATCCGTAATAACCACAGCGCACCAGACCAGCAGGCGCACAATGGCAATAAAATTGTTTCACCACCCGATCACACCTAGAATCAACCCACCTGCCAACTTCCGGTAATAACATGCCTTATCAACACATTCTTTACAGCGTCGATGAACGCGTTGCCACGATTACCCTGAACCGTCCGGATGTGTTGAATGCCTACACGCCGGATATGGGCGATGAGATTGTCGCGGCGTTTCGTGCTGCAGAAAAAGACAGCAACGTGCGTGCGGTGATTCTGACCGGCGCCGGCGAACGCGGCTTCTGTGCCGGCGCCGATCGCATCTACTTACAACAACCGTTGCCGGAAGGTACACGCATTATTGGCGAAGAGGAATTGATCCAGTCATTCGCGCTGGAACTCGCGCTGTTTCCCAAGCCGACCATTGCTGCATTGAACGGTCACGCTGTCGGTATCGGCATGACGATGATTTTGCCGCTGGATATGCGCGTGGCTGCGGATACCGCCAAACTTGCGCTGAGCTTTGCCAAGCTTGGCATCCTGCCCGGTCTGGGCAGCACGCATCTGTTGCCGAAAATTGTAGGCATGCACAAGGCGCAGGAATTGATCATGACGGCGCGCACGATTACCGCGCAAGAAGCATGCGACATCGGCCTCGTTAATTATGTTGTGCCCGCAGACAAGTTGATGGCGAAAGCGCGTGAACTCGCACTGCAATGTGCGGAGTGTGATCCTGCCACGCAAAAATTTGCCAAACGCGCGTTGCATTACGGTTCATCGGTCACACTGGAAGAAGCTTTTGCCAATGAATTGAAAACCGTGCCGTTGTTAAAAGCTGAACAAGAAAAGAAAAGAAAATAAAACTCTGCTTTTATTTTCTTACGGCATCGTTAAGACTTTGCGCTAACGCTTTCACTGCGAGGCCAGATTCATCACGATCGGTAAACACCAGATACAAGGTGACATCACGCGTATATTCATTCTTTTTTTCTTGCCCTTGCGCTTCCAGCGGCAACACTTTTAATAATCCCGTCTCCAGTTCATGTTCAATACGCGCACGCGGCAGCGAGGCAAACCCCAGACCGCTAACGAGTGCCGCAATCGACGTGCTGATATGGCTCACCGTCCAGCGTTGTTCTGCACCGAGCCAACCAGCATCCACTTTCTGCCGCAAACCGGAATCACGAATCACGATTTGCCGTTGCGCGGCGAGATCGCGCTCACTCAATGGTCTGCCAAGTTTGTGCAATACATGATCGGGATGCGCCACCGTTACAAATTCAAGGCGCGAGAGCGGCTCACCAAAAAATCCGGGCGGCACGCGTGATGTCAGTACAAGATCTGCGGTGCGTTGCAGCAACGCTTCACTACCGCCCGACAACACCGTTTCGATCAGTTCGATACGCGTATCCGGATACGCGGCAGAAAATTGCACTAGCGCGCAAAACAATGCATCCATCGGAAAAATCACATCCACTGCCAAGCGGATCAGCGGTTGATCGCCGCGCGCCAAGTTGCAGGCCAAGCGTTGCAGCGCAGCGGATTCCTCCAGCAGATGCCGCGCGCGCCGCAACAGGATTTCCCCCTCTGGCGTGAGCACAGCCTTGCGCCCCTGCACCGCGAGCAGCGGCGTGCCGATAGCCGCCTGCAAACGCTGCACGCCATAGCTGACCGCCGACTGGCTTTTGCCCAGCGCCTCCGCGCCGGCTGCAAAACCACCGTGATCCACCACCGCAGCCAGCATGCGCCACTGCTCCAGAGTGTGCGATTCATTCGGGTTTGTTTCAGCCATGCGCAAACTCATCGAAATTTTCGATCATATTCCGCCATAAAATCGGGTTTATCAACAAAAATTCAGGTCTATGATGAGGCCATCAGCAAGATACACAGAAACGCAGGCGAAACATCGGAGACTCTATGGGCATTCGTCAGGTACAACAGATACTACCGAGCCGCAGCACCAGCGACGGTGACGGCGTACGCATCCAACGCACCCTCGGCCAACACCGTCACGACATGGACCCCTTCCTGATGCTCGACGAAATCCGCTCGGTGGACAGCGCCGATTACGTGGGTGGGTTTCCGCCGCACCCACACCGCGGCATCGAGACGCTGACCTACATGCTGGCCGGCGGATTTGTGCACGAAGACAACATGGGTCACCGCGAAGCATTGCGCGATGGCGGCGCGCAGTGGATGTCGTCCGGTCGTGGTGTTATCCACTCTGAATTGCCTCTCATTCACGAAGGCTTGCTGCACGGATTCCAGCTGTGGATCAACTTGCCCGCCGCACAAAAAATGCGCGAACCCGCTTACAAACAAGCCACGCGAGAAGAGTTGCCAGAAGTGACGCTGGATAACGGCGCGGTGTTGCGCAGCTTTGGCGGCACCTGGAACATCGCCGGCAAAACCCTGATGA
>DAOMGA010000046.1:0-8371 GCA_035430085.1 Pseudomonadales bacterium | reverse complement strand
ACTGTCAGCGGCCCATCCGGCAACGCTGCCACACTGGCAATAATATCGGGATTCCTGATCATCTCCAGCGTCATGCTGTCAGATCCAGTCTTTTTAATCTTGGTAGCTGCTATTTGTCGGGGGCGATAGTCCGCCACAGCGGCTGCCGCAATCACAATATCCGCCGTCGGCGCCTGCGCCATCACCACATCAAACATATCCTGAGCACTAATCACATCAATACGTTTGACCCGTTCTGGCGTTCCCAATGCCACCGGACCGGCTACCAGCGTGGTCACTGCGCCTGCGTCTGCACAGGCGCGCGCCAGAGCAAAGCCCATTTTGCCCGAGCTGTGATTACTGATATAGCGTACCGGATCAACCGCTTCACGCGTTGGACCGGCTGTAATCAGCACGCGCTTACCTGCCAACACGCCTGTATCAAATTCACCCGCTACCAAAGGCAGCAATTCTTCAACTTCCAACATTCTGCCAAGACCGGTATCACCACAGGCTTGCAACCCGCTTGCCGGCCCCCACAGCGTGATACCACGCTGCTGCAACAGCTCCTTGTTTGCCTGAGTCGCGGCATTACCCCACATGGCCTGATTCATAGCCGGCGCCAGAAAAACCGGTGCGCCCGTGGCCAGACAGACCGTCGCTAGCAAGTCATCACCATGTCCATGCGCCAAGCGCGCCATGAAATCGGCTGAAGCTGGCGCTACTAACAGCAAGTCAGCCCAGCGTGCCAGTTCAATATGCCCCATTCCGGATTCGGCTTCCGGATTCAGCAGCTCCGTGTGAACCGGGTGCCCGGATAGTGCCTGCAATGTTAGCGGCGTAATGAATTCCGTCGCCGCACGCGTCATGACAACGCGAACAGACGCCCCGCAATCCTGAAGCCGGCGCACCAACTCTGCCGACTTATAAGCGGCAATCCCACCGGTGATGCCCAGAAGAATCTGACGATTGATTAACGATAGATGCATAAATTGAATGTTGTTCTAGGACAGCCATGGGATTCATCGCTAAGATAGCACCATCGCAAGGACTTGCGTAGCCAAAAGCATTAGCTAGCACCCACTGACAAGGAGGTTTACATGAGTATTACTGACTGGCCGATTAACGAGCGTCCGCGTGAGAAACTGCTCTTGCAAGGCTCCTCCGCACTCTCGGATGCTGAATTGCTAGCCATTTTTTTACGAACAGGCACACGCGGCAAAACCGCTGTCGATCTGGCCCGTGAACTGCTCGGCCATTTCGGCGGCTTGCGCAATTTACTCCAGGCCGACCATAAAACATTTTGTGCCAGAAACGGTTTAGGCAGCGCCAGTTTTGCCCAGCTGCAAGCTGTATTGGAAATGGCTCGTCGCCATCTTCTGGAAACGCTACAGCGCGAAACTGTACTGAACAGCCCAGCCGAAGTTCGCCATTATCTTAAAGCCCGGCTGCGCGACTTTAAAAGAGAGGTCTTTCTCTGTCTGTTTCTGGACACCCAACATAGAGTCATCTGCTGCGAAGAACTGTTTCAGGGCACTATTGATGCCAGCAGTGTCTACCCGCGCGAAGTGGTGCAACGAGCGTTGGCACTGCATGCTGCCGCCGTTATTTTTGCTCACAACCACCCGTCCGGTGTTGCAGAACCCAGCCAGGCGGATGAACGTATTACCCTGCGTTTACGGGATGCCCTAGCCTTGATTGACGTGCGCGTCCTTGACCACATGATCGTTGGTGACGGTCCTGTGATGTCCATGGCCGAACGCGGGATGCTATGAGTTACACTTTATTACTTGCCTGCCAGACTGGTCTCTGCTATAAAGCGCAGCTCTTTCGCGACCTGTTTTTTTGTTCCATCAAGGTCGCCGATATTCCATAGGTGCCGCCATGTCTAAAGTCTGTCAGGTAACCGGTAAAAAACCCATTACCGGTAATAATGTTTCTCACGCGATGAACCGTACTCGCCGTCGCTTTGAGCCGAATTTGCACTACCACCGTTTCTGGGTAGCTGCTGAAAACCGTTTTGTCAGACTGCGTGTGTCATCTAAAGGCATGCGTATCATTGACAAGCTGGGCATTGATAAAGTTCTGGCTGACATCCGTGCTGCCGGCAATAAAGTCTAAAACTCATATTCTGATCTGGAGCATTCCTCATGCGTGACAAAATCCGCCTGGTATCCTCAGCTGGCACAGGCCACTTTTATACCACTGACAAGAACAAACGTACCATGCCTGAAAAAATGGAGATCAAGAAGTTTGATCCCGTGATTCGCCAGCATGTTATTTATAAAGAAGCCAAAATAAAGTAAGTCCCTACTTACTGAAAAAGCCCGGATCTTCCGGGCTTTTTTGTTTGTAAATTTTCTGGAGCTGGTACTGTCATGCCTGAATTGCCAGAGGTTGAAACCACACGTCGAGGAATTGAGCCTCATTTGCTAGGTCACCGTATCGCGCGACTCACCGTCCATAATCCCCACTTACGCTGGCCTGTGCCGGTCGGACTGGAAAACCTTGTAGCCGGACAAAGCATCCACACTGTTAGCCGGCGCGGCAAGTATTTGCTGCTGGAACTGGATACAGGCACCCTGCTTATTCATTTGGGCATGTCCGGGAGCTTGCGGATGACCCAACCCAATGATCCATTGCTGAAGCACGATCATATCGAGCTAGTGCTCGATAGCGGCAAACAGCTACGTTACTGTGATCCCCGACGATTTGGTTCCTGGCTGTGGACCGACCAACCGCCAGCAGCGCATCCCTTGCTGGCGCAACTCGGACCGGAGCCGCTGGGTAGAGATTTTACTGCGCGGTATCTCTTCAATAGCCTACAGGGTCGTAAGCAGGCCATCAAAACGCTGATCATGGACAGCCATCTCGTCGTAGGCGTCGGCAACATATACGCCAATGAAGCCTTGTTTATGGCGGGCATCCACCCACAGCGACAAGGCTCGATGCTGGATATAGGCGACTGCACACGTCTAGTACGTCAAATCAAAACTGTGCTGAAAAATGCTATCCACCGTGGCGGCACAACCTTGCGCGATTTTGTCGGTGGGGATGGAAAGGCAGGATACTTTGCCCAGGAGTTACTCGTTTACGGGCGAGCCAATCAACCCTGTAAGACATGCCAAAGCCCACTGCAAGAGATACGTCTGGGTCAGCGTTCCACCATCTTCTGCCTGCGCTGCCAGTCCTGAATACCAACACCCGTCACAAAACCTGTACTTCATCTCAGGAAATGCTTGCAAATTTGCCCATAGCGCATTACTTTAACGTTTCGCACCTTTTCAAATCATAAGGTTAGCGCGAACTTCTAAGAAAACACGCCAACTTCAAAGGAGAATTGGCATGGCTCTAAACATGAAAAAACTTGTAGCACCTCTGCTGACCGTTAGCCTGTTGCTGCCATCAGTTAACGCATTCGCCGGATCTGATCCCTTTGCTGACGATAAACCCAGCACCTTGGCGATGTTCACTGATCTAATCGTTATCCGGCCAGCAGGCATAATTGTCACCACATTTGGCGCGGTGGCTTATGTAGTGGCACTGCCTTTTACGCTAGCCTCGGGTGGCGTGCAGGAAGCCGGTGATGTATTGGTCGCTGAACCTGCTTACTACACTTTCGTCCGCTGCCTGGGCTGTACTAAACCGGGCTACAAACGTTCTTATGCATCGGCTGTATCGGAAGATGAAAGCGTGCAGCAAGCTGCTGAAGAAACCAAAATGTTGCAAAACCGCTAATCAGCATCTTTCTCTAGTCAGATAAAAAAAGCCGCTCGGAATGCATTCCCAGAGCGGCTTTTTATTGCGTCACTTTTGTTCTTTGTGTCACTTCTCTCCTTGTGTCACCTCGGCAAATTTTTTATTCAGCGCATCTACTACCAGAGGATGAACAAATTTAGAGACATCCCCACCCAGTAATGCAATTTCCTTGACCAGACTGGACGAAATATAGGACAGGTGATCGGCAGGTGTGAGAAACAAACTTTCCACGTCCGGCGCAATAGCGCGATTCATATTGGCTAGCTGAAATTCATATTCAAAATCTGATACCGCTCTTAATCCACGCAAAATGCCTTGCGCTTTTTGTTGCCTTACAAAATCAATCAAAAGAATATCAAATCCCATCACTTCTACATTATCGAGATGACCGAGAACTTTCTTTGCCAGATCCACACGCTCTTCCAGTGAAAACAGCGGTCCCTTGCGGCGACTGGATGCGATGGCCACGACTACGGAATCAAAGAGGCGACAGCCACGCTCTACCAGATCGGTATGGCCATTGGTAATAGGATCAAAAGTGCCGGGATAGATTACGCGTCGCATATCCAGAGAGCCAGAAAGAAAAAAGCAGGAGCGCAAATAAGCGCGCAATGAATGGTACCTAATTTACCCACACGCTCAAAGCGTATTTTCTACCTTACGCCACAAAGAATAACTGACTTGACCTGCTCTCTGTTGGCGGTATGGCATAAAGTCTTCAGTAAGTGCGTGAGTATCAGCCGCCGATTGCTCGATATAAATCCATGGATCTGCTGCTAATCGTCCAGTTTCCTGTAGCGTGCGGACAATAGCCGCAGGCGATACAGACTTGTCTGCAAAGGGAGGATCGATGAATACAATATCAAAAATGCCGGCGGCCGTTGCAAGCCACTGTAAGCTATCAGCCCTTAGAATAGTCGCATGTTCTGCTGCCAATATTTGCTTGGTCTGCTCCAGATACCGGACGACTTGGGAGTGACGCTCTAGAAAAACACAGTCTGCTGCGCCGCGTGATAACGCCTCAAAACCAAGCACACCACTTCCAGCAAACAGATCCAGACAATGCGCACCAGGCAGTACAGGCATCAGCCAATTGAACAGCGTCTCCCGAATTCTGTCACCCGTCGGACGCAGCCCCTCACTATCAGGAAATTGCAGTTTACGCCCTCGCCAGCGACCGCCGATAATCCGTACCCGGTTATCGCCCCGCGAACCGCTTGAAGAACGTGACGATGATAAAGGGTCTCGCACGGGTAACTCTTACTTGGGTTAGTTGAGGTGGTAGGATAACACCCTCACACTGTTCAACAGCGACTCCCGGTTACCAACATCATCATGGCAATTTTCGGTTTTGGAAAAGAAAAAGATCAACCCCTTGAACAAGGCATAAAAGACACGCCTGTTAAAGACAGCGACAGTCTTTTCAGCCGTATAAAACGTGGACTGGCTCGAACGGGCAGCGCCATCGGCGAAGGTGTTGGCACAATCCTGCTCGGCAAGAAACAAATTGATGACAATCTGTTAGAGGATCTGGAAACACAATTGCTGTCTGCCGATGTTGGTATTGAAGCTACGACAGTCATTCTGGATGACCTCACCGGTCGCGTGGCACGCAAGGAACTGACCGATGGTGATGCGCTATACGATGCCTTGCAAGACAATCTCTACGAGATGCTGAAAGTCAGCGAGGCACCGCTTGTCATCGATGCGACTTGCAAACCGTTTGTCATTCTGGTGATTGGCGTTAACGGTGCCGGCAAGACAACTACCATCGGCAAACTGGCGATGCGTTTACAAAAAGAGGGCCGGAGTGTGATGTTGGCCGCAGGGGATACTTTCCGCGCCGCTGCCGTCGAACAACTACAAGTATGGGGCGAGCGCAACAATGTTACTGTAGTGGCGCAACATACCGGCGCTGACAGCGCCTCGGTTATTTTTGACGCTGTGCAAGCTGCGCAATCGCGGAATATTGATGTTGTGATTGCAGACACAGCAGGACGCCTGCATAACAAAAGCAATCTCATGGAAGAACTGAAAAAAGTTAAGCGTGTAATGAGCAAGCTAGATAGCCATGCACCGCATGAAGTGCTATTGGTGCTTGATGCAGGCACAGGACAAAATGCAATCAATCAAACCCGCATATTTAACGAAGCCATTAATGTTACCGGCATCGCATTGACCAAGCTGGACGGCACTGCCAAAGGCGGTATTATTTTTGCTTTAAGCCAAGCTTTAAAATTACCCATCCGATTTATTGGTGTAGGTGAAAAAATTGACGACTTGCAGGTTTTCAATGCGCGTGACTTTATTCGTGCGTTATTTGAAAAATCCAGTAGCTGACAGAGTCACTGCAACCGTATGATCGAATTTCAGCATGTTGCCAAACGTTACGCCAATGGATATGAAGCACTGGCGCATGTCAGTTTTTCACTGGCCGCCGGTGAAATGACATTTTTGACAGGGCATTCCGGCGCAGGTAAAAGTACGTTGCTGAAACTGCTGATGCTAATGGAGCGGCCTACACAAGGGAAAGTGATTGTTGCCGGTCAGGATCTCGGCAAACTGGGTACCGGGCGTATTCCTTATTATCGCCGCAACATTGGCGTTGTTTTTCAAAATCATCAATTACTCAGCGAGCGTACAGTATTTGATAACGTGGCATTGCCATTGCGTATCTGCGGCTTTCCGGAACGCGATATCGGCAGACGCGTGCGCGCTGCACTCGACAAGGTTGGTCTTCTTGAACGGGAACTCTATTACCCGATTGCTCTATCCGGCGGTGAACAACAGCGTGTTGGCATTGCACGCGCCGTAGTAAACAAGCCACCAATATTATTAGCGGATGAACCTACAGGAAATCTGGATAATGAACTGTCATCCGAAATCATGCGCATCTTTGAAGATTTCAGCCAGGTAGGCGTGACCGTCTTGATTGCCACACACGATCTGGATCTGGTTAACCGTTTTGGTCACCGTGAAATCGTGTTGCGGCGCGGACGTCTGATTCGCGGCGGCGATGCAGGAATATCATGATGGCCAAACGCGCTGCCAGAAATGAAAAGCCTGCAAGAGGCGCCAGTACAACAGCTATCAGTTGGCGTGAAGTACTGGATGCATGGCTCATGCACCATCGCTCATCTGCGCGTGATAGTTTTCAACGCGAACTACAAGCACCGCTACAACATTTGCTGACCGCTCTGGTTATCGGCATCACGCTCGCGCTTCCCACCATGTTCGCTCTGGCGCTACAAAATTTGCAGGAACTGGGAGAACACTGGGATGACGCCCCTCGACTGTCTGTCTTTGTTAAACGTTCAGCCAATACGAATGCCATACAAACATTGCAGGAAACCCTGCAAAAAAATCCTGCTACAAAAAATATTGTGCTGATTACTCCCGCACAAGGTCTGGCTGAATTTGAACAAAGCGCCGGGCTGGTCGGCACGCTGGAATTACTCGAGGAAAATCCTCTCCCGCCAGTATTGGCGATTGAATTAAACGCTGACACACAAGCAGACACCATGCAGTCTTTGCAAACGGAATGGCAGCGCTTACCTGATGTAGATCACATACAATCCGATCTCGCATGGGTAAAAAAACTTTTCCATATCATGCAACTGGGGAAAAATATCACCATCACGCTAGCGGCACTACTGGGTATGGGCGCCCTGCTATCGATTGGCAATACGATCAGGCTGGCAATCGAAAACCGTCGGACAGAAATCGTGGTAGCAAAACTTGTAGGTGCCACAGATGCTTTTGTCCGTCGACCTTTTCTTTACAGCGGACTCTGGTTTGGGTTGTCCGGCGGACTGGTAGCAATATTATTGGTCATCATCGGCTACTTCAGTGTGGCGGGGCCTGCAGCAGAACTGGTGACACTTTACCAGTCCGGTTTTGAATTGCGCGGGCTGGATATTACCACCGCTGCCAGCTTGCTGTTGGTTGGTGTCGCATTGGGCATGCTGGGCGCATGGCTCGCTGTTGGGCAACATTTGCACGATATGCGTCCACGCTAGAAGATTTTTTATTTTAATATGGTTATTTTATTCGCGTTTTCGTGCGCGATCATCCGCTGCTTTGGTGCGTCGCGTCGGTTCAGCCTCGAGTGGATTTTCCGGCCAATAATGTTTCGGATACTGGCCGCGCATATCCTTGCGCACATCCTTGTAGGCATTCTGCCAAAAACTGGCAAGATCTTGTGTCACCGCCAAAGGGCTGCGCTTCGGCGATAACAAGTGCACCAACACTGGAATTTTTCCAGCGGCAATACACGGCGTTTCCTGTGCGCCAAACATTTCCTGGATACGCACTGCCAACACCGGTTGCTCGCCGCTGTAATCAAGCGCAATACACGAACCTGTCGGCACCGTTAGTTGTGTCGGCGCCAGTTGTTCCAGTTGCCGCTGTTGTGAATAATCCAGCCTCGATAAAAGCGCTCTACTCCAGTCAACTTGCGCCAACTGACTGCGCCGACTCACTTGTGAAAGAAACGGCGCCAACCATTTCTCCAGCGTTTCCAGCAAAAACTTCTCACTGAAATCCGGAAAATCCATCTGCAGGTTTTGCGCATGTAGCCAACGAACACGCGCCAGCCAACTGCGTGTACTTTCTGGCAAGGGCAAAGCCTGCC
>DAOMGA010000045.1:0-8465 GCA_035430085.1 Pseudomonadales bacterium | reverse complement strand
AATGCGCGCGCCTGAACTGAACGGGCAAGATTGCTGATTTGCGCGCCCGCATCGTTGTAATAGAACTCTCGCGTGACTTGCCAGCCGGTAGCCACTAACAAACGACAGAGACAGTCGCCAATGGCAGCGCCGCGACCATGACCCACGTGCAAGGGCCCGGTAGGATTAGCCGAGACAAACTCCACCTGAACCTTTGTCTGTTGCCCGACGTTACTGCAACCGAACGCATTACCTTGCGTAAGAATCTGGTCGATGACTGCCGCTTGTGCATCACTAGCAATAAAAAAGTTTATAAAACCCGGACCGGCGATATCCGCTTTCGCCACGAGCGCATTGGAGGGAATAGCCGCTAGAATAATCGCCGCCAGTTCTCGGGGCGACTTCCCCGCCTGCTTAGCCAGCACCATCGCAATATTGGAGGCGAGGTCACCATGTGACTTGTCTTTGGTGTTGTCAATTTGCACGGATGGCAGCGTATCGCCAGACAGGATGCCTTCGGCCTGCAAGCGGGACAATGCGACAAGAATCAGATCAGTAAGCTGTTGTTTCATCAGGCTAAACAAGGTCATATACAAGGGCGGCATTATCGCTGTTTACCTGCAGTGATGCCAGCGCAATGCCTGCTACACCACAGCATGCTTTTGCTGAGGCGCATTGCCTGCTAGATTCTCATTTTGGATTTTGAGTATTACACGATGTTTGAAGTTGGTGTCATTCCTGTGGCGGGCGCAGGGCTAAGACTCTACCCGTACACGCAACACACGCCCAAAACGCTGCTGGAAGTGGGCGGAAAATCATTATTGCTGCGTAATATCACCATTCTGCGCGACCAGTTAGGCGTAAAAACTGTATTTATTATTATCGGCCACCACGGAGAACAGATTCGCGCAGCTTTTGGCGACGGCGCTTCACTGGGCGTTCATATTGAGTACGTTGAATGCCCTGATATCGATGCCGGACTGGCGCGCGGATTATTGCTGCTACGCGACAAGATCAACAGTAATTTTCCCGTCATTCTTGGCGATGAACTTTACCTTGGCAGCAATCACCAACAGCTATTGCGCTATGCAGACCAAACCGTTGATGCGGTATGCGGCATAAAAGTTACTGGCGACACCACATTGATCCGCAAAAACTATGCTGTCACAGTTGACGGTGAACGCATCACTTCACTGATTGAAAAACCCGACGTAGTCACTACACATTTTCTGGGCTGCGGCAGTTACATTTTTTCACCCGCTATTTTTGCAGCCATTGAACGCACAACACCTTCGCGCAAAACCGGTCGGATAGAATTAACAGACGTCATCGATCAACTGGTTCGCAACGGCGCCGATGTCCGGCCTGCCTTATTGAAAGGCGGCTACCGGAATATCAATTATCCAGAAGACTATATCAGCGCCATGAATCTTTATCGCAAGATTCACTTCGATGAATATAAGGTCAGTCTGGTGATTCCCGCCTATAACGAATCTGCAGCCATCGGCCACGTTATCGAGGACTTTGCTGACAAAGTGGACGAAATTATTGTCGCAGAAAACAATTCACCCGATGGCACAGGCAATATTGCCAGAGAAAAAGGCGCTACTGTTATTTCAAAAAACTTTGCCGGTTATGGCGAAGCATTGCGATGTGCCCTCGATGCAGCCACCGGCGACATTCTGGTGTTGATGGAAGGAGACGCCTCTTTTACTGCAGATGATTTACCAAAAATTCTCGCATATATGCGCGATGCCGATATGGTAATAGGGACGCGCACCACCAAACAAATGATCGAGCAAGGCGCGAATATGGATGCCTTCCTGCGCTGGGGCAACGTGCTGGCTGCCAAAGTATTACAATTTTTATGGATTCGACAAGAACCGCGCTTTACTGATCTTGGCTGCACTTACCGCGCCATCTGGCGCGATACCTACCTGACCATACGCGGCAATCTGTCAGGAGTTGGTCCTGAATTCTCACCTGAGATGATGGTGGAAGTATTACGTGCGGAAAGAAAAATTATTGAAATTCCCGTCACGTATCGACCGCGTATAGGCGATGTTTCCAAACATTCCGGCAGCAAACTGGCCGTTTTGAAAACTGGCACAAAAATGTTGTGGCTGATTTTCCAGCGGCGCCTGGGGATGGGCAAAAAACGCTGACGCACGTGCGTTACAATGCCCTTTTGACTGATACCGGATTGCGCGATGGAATACGAAACACTGGTGGAACAACTCTTTCACCGCAGTATTAACGCCAAGATTGACTGTGTGGAGGTGGTAACCCCTCCACTAGTGCGAGCTGGTATGGCATTAGCAGAATGCCTGTTGGGCGAGCACAAAGTGCTGGTATGCGGCAATGGCGGCTCTTCACTGAACGCTCAATTTTTTGCCACCACCTTAATGAACCAGGGAGAGTGTGAACGCCCGGGATTACCCGCCATGGTGCTGGATAATAACAGCGCCACACTCACCGCCATAGAAAACGATTACGGGTTGAGTAATGCTTTTGCAAGACAGGTGCGGGCGCTAGGTCAAGCAGGCGATGTGCTGGTGATTTTTACCCGCACAGGCATTCCTGCCAATTTGCTTAACGCCGTCACCGCTGCACATGAACGGGATATGAAAGTGGTTGCCATCACCGCACAGGACGGCGGTCATTTACCCGTGTTATTGAGTGAAAATGATATCGAAATACGCGTACCACTGGCATCTCGCTTTCGTATCTATGAAAATCATTTACTGTTATCGTTTGCGCTTTGCGAACTGATCGAATTCCAGTTATTTGGGGGAACATAATCATGCGTTTTTTTACTGTATTTCTGATGATGGCAATGCTGATGGCTTGTGCGCCGGTCATGGATGCCACGACCGACGGTCCTATTCGTCAAAACCCGGGCAAACGCTCTTTTGGCAGCTTGCTGGATGATGAAAATATCGAGAACGTTGTAGAAGAGAATATCAAAAAAGTCAGCCCCAAAATGCGTACCGGACATATCAATGTAGTGAGCTACAACGGTGTGGTATTGCTGGTCGGTCAAGTGCCATCGGAAGCTTTACGTCGCGATGCCGCTGCGGCCGCTTCACGTGTCAAGGAAGTTCGTCAGGTGCAGAACGCGCTTACTGTCGGGCCTAACATCAGCGGCTCCGCCCGCATGTACGACAGCTGGCTCACTACCAAGGTCAAAACCAAGTATGCGTTCAATAACGATGTTAACGGTCAGCGCATCAAGGTGGTTACCGAGAACGGCGTTGTCTATCTGATGGGGATGGTCACGCAACGTGAAGCGGACCGGGCAGCGCAAGTGGCACAAAAAACCGATGGCGCTCAACGTATTGTGAAAGCGTTCGAATACATCGAATAAAAAAGTTTCACAACTCTAACTGGGACTGGCTTCCTAGTGCGTGAGCAATTTTGTCAGTGAGGCGGCGCATTTCACGATCGTCGCCCACGCTACGACCGTCTTCCTGCAGTAAGGCGTGAGCAATATTCAAGCCCGCCATGACCGCCACACGGTCAACACCAATCACATTGCCAGTGGAGCGAATGGCGCGCATCTTGTCATCCAGATAACGCGCAGCGGCTAACAATCCTTCCTGCTCTTCTGGTTGGCAAGCTACCTGGTAATCGTTATCAAGAATGCGTAGACGCACGGTAGACGGGGTGCTCATAGCGACATTCCTCTCAGCCTTCTTCGTTGGTCATACTGGTACCGTATTCCTGTTCCAGCGCCTTCAAACGATGAATCATCGCTTCCACGCGAGTTCGTGCCAGTTCATTTTTCTCGATCAATCGTGCACGCTCTTTACGCCAGCCGCTTTCCTGACCGCGCAAACTACGATTTTCCTGTTCCAGTTGATGACAACGATAGATCAGCTGATCAACCTGATGTTCCAATGCCCTGAACTGTTCTGCACTCATTGGCCACGGCCCAGCGTGTGAATATGACACGGTACTATAAGTGAGCCAGCCAGAGCGGTCAATGAAACCTGACGTTAACATCAGCCTGCAACCCGCTGATGCAAAAGGTTTTTTATCCCAGCAACCAATACGTGCTCCCGCTGGCTTCGTGCAGAAGCACAGACCCGGTGTTAGCATGACGCACCAGAAATCCAGCGCTAGAAAAGAGGAGCCTGTGGCAACTATTTCTCACGAACAATTGACTGCCCGTCTGAACGAATTGCAGCTGCCTGTCGCCGCTGAGGCTCTGCACGGCACCATTGCAGGGCTGGCCTGCGCCGGTGTACAACCACGCCATATCAGCTGGATAGAACAACTCTCCGAATGTCTGGACGGTGCGGAACTGGACGATCACCAGGAAGCAATGGCAGCTTTGCATACACTGCTGGTCAGGGATCTGGCGGATGGCGATCTGGGCTTTCAGTTACTGCTGCCTGACAGCGAGGAGTTTCTGTCCATCCGTGCGCGCGCGTTGGCGCGCTGGACAGAAGGTTTCGTGTGCGGTTTTGTTGCTGTGACGCGTGAGTTGTCTGAAGACGATCGCGAAGTGATCAATGATATTGCAGCCATCAGCCAGATTGATGATGGCGAGTCTGCCGAGCAGACTGCTCGCAATCGTTCAGAACTGAATAATCCGGAAAATGCCGACAGTAACGAACGTGATTTTATCGAGCTATGCGAATACGTCCGACTGGCTGCTATCGAACTGTTCCGCGACAGCGGTGAAGAATCCACTCTGGTAAATCCGGCATGAAATCATTACTACCCCGCAAGGAGTTTGCCGCGCGGCGTATGCGGCTGATGGAAATGATGGAGCCCAATAGTATTGCGATTATTCCGTCTGCTCACGAACTGATCCGCAACAGCGACACGCATTTTCCATTCCGGCAAGACAGTGATTTTTATTACCTGACAGGCTTCAATGAACCGGAAGCCGTCGCAGTACTGATTCCCGGGCGCGCACATGGCGCTTACGTGTTGTTCTGCCGTGAACGCGATCCTGAGCGAGAGTTGTGGGACGGATATCGCGCAGGACCAGACGGCGCATGTGAAGATTACGATGCGGATGATGCATTTCCTTTCGATGATCTCGACGAAATTTTGCCGGGATTACTGGAAGGGCGTGAGCGTGTCTATTATGCCATGGGACGCGATAGCGAATTTGACCGACATGTGATGGAATGGGTTAACAGTATTCGCAGCAAAGTACGCTCTGGTGCAATACCACCCGGTGAGTTTCTCGATTTGCACCACTTGTTGCACGAACTGCGTCTTTTCAAGAGCGCAGCGGAGATTCAACTGATGAAGCGTGCCGGCGAAATTTCGGCCAATGCTCACCGGCGCACGATGATCGCCTGTAAACCCGGCATGATGGAATACGAACTGGAAGCAGAATTGCTGCATGCTTTTGCCAAAAATGGCGCACGTTTCCCAGCCTACTCTTCCATTGTAGGCGGCGGTGATAACGGCTGCATCCTGCACTACGTCGAAAACCGGGACGCGCTTTGCGATGGCGATCTGGTATTGATTGATGCCGGTTGTGAACTGGATCATTACGCATCCGATATCACACGAACTTTTCCGGTAAACGGAAAATTTTCACGTGAACAGAAAGCACTATATGAATTGGTATTAAAAGCGCAACTTGCCGCTATCGACTTGATAAGACCCGGCAACCATTGGAATGAACCCCACGACATTACAGTGAGGATCATTACTGAAGGACTTGTAGAACTGGGATTGCTGAAAGGCAAAACCAACGCGCTGATTAAAAAAGGGGCCTATCGCGATTTTTATATGCATCGCGCAGGTCACTGGCTGGGCATGGATGTGCACGATGTTGGCGATTACAAATGCGGCGGGGAATGGCGGGTGTTTGAACCCGGCATGGTACTCACCGTTGAACCGGGCGTTTATGTTTCCCCACATAATAAAAAAGTTGACAAAAAATGGCGCGGCATCGGCATACGTATCGAAGATGATGTTGTAGTCACGAAAAATGGCAACCATGTCTTGACAGCATTAGCACCCAAAACCGTGGCTGATATAGAGTCATGGATGGCGTCCAGCAAGCGCATTAAAAAACATGAAAACATTCGTTGATGTCGCCATTATCGGCGGCGGCATGGCTGGAGCCGGGCTGGCGCTACTGATAGCCAAGTTTCTACCTGACTGTTCAATTGCATTCATTGAACAACATGCGATCAACGTAGCCAGCGCAGAACAACTAGCCATTCCCAGTTTTGATGCCCGCTCTACCGCCCTGTCATGCAGCACGCAAAATATTCTTGCCATGCTCGACTTATGGCAGCCCATTGCAGCGCAGACTGAATCCATTCTTCATGTGCATGTTTCCGAACGCAGCAGACCACTAGGCATGTTGATGCGATCAGAAGATACTGCTTTACCGGCGCTGGGGTATGTCATTGAAAATCGCTTGCTCGGCAATGTATTGCTAAAAGCTGTTTTAGACCAGAAAAATTGTATTCGCATCATGAGTCCTGCACTGGTTGAAAATGTCACTTTTTCTGCAGACTGTGCAACTTTGACTATTCAATCTGATGATCACGCTTTTCTGCAGGCAAAACTGGTGATAGTGGCAGACGGTGCACAATCAGCAATACGGCAAAAACTGGGTATCAGTTCGGACACCATGCCATACGATCAGCATGCATTGGTTGCCAATCTGCAAACAGAATTGCCACATCAGGGCGTTGCTTATGAACGATTTACTGAAACAGGGCCGATTGCATTACTGCCACTACCACAGCACGACATGCAACATCGTGCAGCTTTGATCTGGACATTACCCGACAATGAAATTGATGCTGTGATGCAATTGCCGGCAGCCGATTTTTTGCAACGTGTACAACAGCACATCGGCGGTCGCTGCGGAAAACTGCTATCCGTTGGCGAACGCCATTGTTATCCATTGTCTCTGATACAGGCACGGGAACAAGTCCGTTCACGTGTAGTATTAATAGGTAGCGCCGCACACCATCTGCATCCGGTGGCAGGACAAGGATTCAATCTGATCATGCGCGACTGTCTGGCGTTGGTGGATACACTCAAACATGCAGTCGATAGCGGCAATGACATAGGCGACATTGCCACACTACAACAATACGTCAACAAACAACGATGGGATCAACAGAAAACCGTAACAGCCAGCGACTGGTTGCCGCGCCTGTTTTCCAATCGTGACCGCCCTAAGATATTGTTAAGGGGAGCTGCCTTACTCGGTCTCGATTTTTTACCAGGCTTACGTGAAAAATTTGCCAGGGAAGCAACAGGATTATGACAACCATTGATTGCGATATCGCTATTGTTGGTGGCGGCATGGCGGGCAGCGCGCTAGCTTGTGCGCTGGCAGATTCTGCTTACCGTATTGTCATCATAGAAAACATCAAACCCCAGCCTCTTGTGCATGATGATTTTTTTGATCCTCGCGTCGTAGCGATCAGCCCGGCTTCGAGACATTTTTTTGAAAAAATCGGAGCATGGGATTTTGTCTGTACCGATCGGCTATCACCGTTTGAACATATGCAGGTATGGGATGCTGACGGGACAGCGCAAATCAGTTTTGATGCCGCAGAATTAAACGAAGAATCTCTGGGGCACATAGTTGAAAATAATCGGGTTGTCGCATCGCTGCATCAACGCTTACAACAGGCCAGTAATATCCATTGGCTGTGCCCGGATGCCGTCACTGATCTGCAGGACGACCCCAAAACATCTCACTGCGAATTGATATTAAAAAGCGGCCAAACCGTGCGCTGCAAGCTGGTCGTCGCTGCTGATGGCGCACAATCCACACTGAGACAGTTGTCTTGCATCAAAACTGTTGAATGGGATTACGGTCACAGCGCAGTGGTTGCGACTGTCCGAACCACACATTCGCACGAACGCACGGCACGCCAACGTTTTATGACAAGCGGACCACTCGCTTTTTTACCACTGCGCAGCCGCGAAGGCGATGAACATTGGTGCTCTATTGTCTGGTCGACCGCACCTGAGTCTGCGCAAACGCTGCTAGCTTTGACAGACGAGGAATTTGCCAGGCAACTGGGAAGCGCCTTTGAACACAGACTGGGCGATATTGTTGAAGTGCGAGGACGTTTTGCGTTCCCCTTGCGACAACGTCATGCACAAAATTATTATCAGGGGCGTGTAGCACTTATCGGCGACGCGGCACACACCATTCATCCATTAGCCGGTCAAGGCGTGAATCTGGGTTTCATGGATGCCAGTGTATTGGCTGAAGAATTATTGGATGCACTGACGAAAGCATTATCACCCGCGCATCCGCTAGTGCTGAAACGTTACCAACGTCGACGACGCGGTGCTAATCTGTCGATGGCAGCGACTATGGAATTATTCCAACGATTATTTGCGCGGCGCGAGTTACCCGTACGCTGGTTGCGCAACACAGGCATGCATGGCATCGACACAATACCAGCTATCAAGAAAAAAATTATGCGCAGCGCGATGGGACTATAGAAAATTCGGGAGTATCAAAAAAT
>DAOMGA010000044.1:0-8481 GCA_035430085.1 Pseudomonadales bacterium | reverse complement strand
CTGAATCACTACGCATTATTTGTCACATTTTTCCCACACTTGCTAGCCGGGCCGATTGTGCATCACCGGGAACTCATCCCCCAGTTTTTTATAAAAAACGAATCTGGACATGAAATAACCCAATGGGCAATTGGAATTACAGTGATCAGCTTTGGATTATTCAAGAAATTGATCATGGCAGATGCACTAGCAGATTATGCCAATCAGGTTTTTTCGGCGGCATCGCGCGGTGTTGATATATCTGCAAGCGAGGCATGGCTAGGAGTATTATCTTTCAACCTGCAAGTATATTTTGATTTCTCCGGCTACTGTGACATCGCCTGCGGATCCGCTTTACTATTCGGCATTACGCTACCGCAAAATTTTTTATCACCTTTCAAAGCCGTCAATATTATCGACTACTGGAAATACTGGCATATAACACTCAGCAGGTTTATTACCAGCTATGTATACACACCTTTGATGCGCAACACACCGGGTGGCACCCTCTTCAGCAAGGCAATGCTGATTACACTGATCAGTATGGGCATATCAGGCTTATGGCATGGCGCGAACTGGACCTTTATATTCTGGGGCTTGGCACATGGCGCATTGCTCGTCACAAACCATTGCTGGCGGAAAACTCCTTTTAGCAGAACAATCGCCAACGTAAAAATATTCAGGGCCTCTTCAATATTACTGACATATATCATGGTCACTCTGACAATGGTTTTGTTTCGTTCACCCGACCTGGTTTCAGCCCACCATTTCTATAATGCTTTATTTGATCTGGATAGCTTTCGTTTTACACACCAAATTCAGCAACCTGTGATAAGTGATCTTTGTCGCCAATTGTCACTAGAACTTTCACCTATGCAAAAAATATTGCCCGTCATTATTTTCATGCACGCATGGGTATGGCTTTTGCCAAATCTGCAACAAGTTATGGCAGGACGCAATGCCCTGATTAAAGCCAATATCCCAAATACAAAATTACTCTGGAAAGATAATTTTTATTGGGCCTTACTGGCAGCACTAGCACTTTCCGCTTCCATAATGTCACTGAACATTAGCAGTGACTTTGTGTATTTCCAGTTCTAGCGGTGGATATATGAATCACTATATAAAAACAATAGCCATTATCACATTGGGCATCTGCTGCTCTGTTGCCGCAGTAAACTGGCTGGTCAATCCTTATCTGATGTTCAGCTCACCTGTTATCGTCGGTATCAATGAATGGGTCACGGAAAATTATTTCAAGCAACTATTGTTCAAACCCTACCAGCTACGCAGCCAACAGCCACACAGTATCATTATCGGCGCTTCCCAGTCCGGAGTAGCATTCAATCCCGCAGCACTGCCACAGCCTGCCTATAATCTTGCAGTAGGCGGCTCCACCAGCTATTTACAGCACCGATTATTACAGGAAGCGCTGGCTACCACTCCAGAGCTGGATACAGTGATTCTGGAAACGGCTTTTTTTGCATTCAACAATAGCGACCCCAATAACCAGCCTGGTCTGGATCAGGCATTTGAAAATCGCCTGCAGACACGCTCCGATGGCAGCAGACATTCTCTTCAGCCCTTCTATGCGGCAAAGGAAATTTTATCCAGCCTGATTTCATGGGACATCACGCGTGCCACACTGCGCATGCTGGCAAAACAGAATGATGTTGCGCTTAAAAAACGCGGATCATTTATCCAGTTGAGAAATGGGCAATGGATCCAACAATCACAGCCGAATAGCCGCACCTACCTCCAGCTTGAAAACTCATGGAAAAAAACACTGTTCAATGACTGGTTGCCGGCGCCGGACCATGTGTATACCTTGCCGGATATCAACAGTGGCGCTATGGCGTATTTTCGTGACAGCCTACAAAGGCTGTACGCACGGGATATCCGTACCAGTATTGCCATTTTACCCATGCACAGCAGCTTGTTCATCGCATTACAGGAAGCCGGCTTGTGGAGCAGCTATCAACAATGGAAAAAAGCCCTGGTGACGATCAATGAACAGGAGGCACAAAAAGCAGGCAAAACCGCTTTTTCTATATTTGATTTTGCAGAGCTGAATGAAAAAACCATGGAAAATATTCCGACCAGAGATTCCACTACCCCTATGACGTGGTTCAATGACAGCATGCATCCATCACCCGCATTCGGTGAACTATTACTGACCGATATCCAGTCAGGTCATACTATTTATGGCAAACTGCTGGACGGCACTACCATTGACAAAAAATTAAGTGAAGATGAGCAGAAGCTGTCCCGCTACAGCAATCTGAATCCTGAATTGCAGGCCACCATCAGAACACTGCTAGCCAATAATCCACACCAAGCTGCACGATCATTGCGATGAATATCACCTATCCTTTTGACGCCAATACGCTGCTGCGCAAGAAAAAATCCTTGCTGCGAGAGCTATCCGCACAACAAGGCCTGCTGGAAAAACGCATTGCCATATTAGGTGGCTCTACGACAGATGAAGTCGTTGCCATGCTGGAACTCTGCTTGCTGTCACGCGGCATAAAACCAGTTTTTTATCAAAGTGCTTACAACCAGTATTTCAGTGAAGCCCTGCAACCGGAAACTGGACTACAACAATTCCAGCCAGAACTGGTTTATATCCATACATCCCATGTCAATATCAATACATGGCCATGCATCACTAGCAGCGAAGCCGATGCACAACTTCTTTTGCAACATCAACTGGCACATTTCACAGCTGCGTGGGATGGCATCAGGCAACACCTGAACTGCCCTGTCTTGCAAAATAATTTTGACGAGCCATGGCATAGACCATTAGGCAATCTGGATGGTATTGATTACCGGGGCAAGAGCCGTTTTATTGCCCGCCTGAACGAAGCCTTTGCCGATGCCGCACAACGGCGTCATGATTTATACATCCATGATATCCATTATCTCTCCGCACGCATTGGCATTGACCACTGGTTTAATCCGCGACAATGGCATTTGTACAAACACGCCATGGATATGGAAGCTACCGTTCACTTGGCATGGAATCTTTCTGCACTTATTGCAGGATTATTCGGATTGACGAAAAAATGTCTGGTGCTGGATCTCGACAATACTTTATGGGGCGGCGTCATTGGTGATGATGGCATTGAAGGCATCAGCATTGGCACTCACTCGGCAGAAGCAGAGGCATACAGCGAATTCCAGCAATATTTTTTATCACTGAAACAACGCGGCATACTGCTTGCCGTCTGCTCAAAAAATGACGAAGCCAATGCCAGATCTGGCTTTGCGCATCCTGCCAGCATTTTAAAACCAGATGATTTTTCAGCTTTTATCGCCAACTGGGAAAACAAGCCCGACAACATCCGGACAATAGCCGAGCAACTCAATATCGGTCTGGATAGTCTGGTATTTTTTGACGACAACCCCGCCGAAAGAGATTTTGTACGCCAACAATTACCCAGTGTATCCGTGCTGGATGCAGGTAACGACGTAGCCAGCTTTATCAATATTATTGATAAATCCGGAATGTTTGAAACGCTGACGCTATCTGACAATGATTTGAAACGCGCCCGGCAATATCAAGAAAATCATGATCGCCAGTCACACGCAGCGACTTTCAACCAATATGATGATTTCTTGCGCTCGCTTGCTATGCAGGCAACCATTGAACCTTTTCACAGTAAAAATCTTGAGCGCATTACACAACTCACCAACAAAACCAATCAATTTAATTTGACTACGCGTCGCTGCACCATCACCGAGATCACACATATGGCCGAGAGCAGTGACTACATCACACTGAGCGGTCAACTGACAGATAAGTACGGCGACAATGGTCTTGTTTCAGTTATTGCTGGAAAAATAGCTGGCGATACGCTGAAGATTGACTTATGGCTTATGTCTTGCCGGGTACTCAAACGCGGGCTGGAGTTTGCCATGTTTCAGGCGCTCTGTGAGCAGGCCAGCCAAAGAGCTCTTGTATCAATAACCGGCTATTTTCGACCGACCGACAAAAACAGGATGGTAGAGACACTGTACAAGACGCTAGGTTTCCAGCTCATAAGCAGCGAACAGGGACAATCTGTCTGGCAGTTAACACTATCCCAAACAACACCCAAAACAACACCTGAGCACTTTATCCAGCGCACTGCTGCTCAGGAACACACAGGCAACAGCACATGAATCGAGACCAGATATCCTTGATCGTACAGGACATTATTCGTGACGTTCTGGACAATAATTCCCTGCTGATCTCAGACAACATGAGCGCACAGGATGTTGATAACTGGGATTCGCTGGCGCACATATCTATTATTACCGCTATAGAAAAGCAACTAAACATTCGCTTCAACATTTCGGAAATTGAGAGCATGGACAACATAGGCACCATGATTCATTTAATAGAAAAGAAATCACAATAAAAATTTATAAAAACAGGCTCTGCGCTCAGACCGGCACACCACTGTGAAAACGGAATTCCTGATCTTTCCCCTCAATCAATTCCCGCTCACGCTCCAGAAATAACTGCACGCGTTCATCGATAGGAGACTGCGCATATTTTCTTGCAAGCGACAGATAATCCATGAAATGCCGGGATTCCGATTTCAGTAAGGATAGATAAAACTTCTGCAACACAGGATCGAGATGTGGCGCTAACGCAGAAAAACGCTCGCAGGAACGCGCTTCGATAATCGCGCCCATTATCAAAGTATCCACTAACCTTTCAGGATCACGTTTAGCTGCATGACTGTGCAAGCCAGCGGCATAACGCGAAGCGGTGACATGCTCATAAGTCACGCCACGTTTTTTCATGATCGCAATTACCTGCTCGAAATGGCGCAATTCCTCACGCGCAAGACGTGACAATTTATTCAGCAATTCATCGCAATCGATATGACGGTACATCAAACCCAAAGCCGTCGATGCCGCTTTCTTTTCACAATTAGCGTGATCGACGAGCATCAGCGCCTGTTCTTGCAACGCACGGTCAATCCAGGCTTGCGGGGTACGACACAGTAGAAAATCGGCAATGGGGGCAATGTCAAATAGAGTGTCGACGGTTGTCATATAGAAGTCAGCCGCTATAAAGGTGAACGCTGGAAATAGCGTTCGAAATGAGCACAAGATAATTCGTAGAATTCTTTTTCGATGGCATCGCGTAACTCGCGAAGACTTTTACCCTGCGCTTGCTCGCAACGCTGCAAACCGAACAACAGAGGGTCATCGATCTGGCTGGCACCGGCTTTCAATAATTCCACCACCCAACTGGCAGGGTAACGCATCGCATCAAAGCTAATCTGTTGTAGTTGCAACTGCTCACGGAGTTTTTCGACATCATCAATCACCAGCCAGCGCGCAACAATCTGCTCCAGCAAGACATCAATGCGCTGCAATACAGCGCGACGCTCATCCTGTGTGTAACCATTCCAGGCAATCACTTCATGTGAAAAGCGCTTGCAGCCACGGCACACCGTGTCACCAATACCAGTCGAACAAACACCGATGCAAGGCGTTTTAACAGGCGAATTATTTGATAACAGAAAGACCACCCATGTAATTACGCAATACCTCAGGCACAGTAATTGAACCATTACCATTCTGATAATTTTCAATAATCGCAACCAGTGTACGACCCACTGCAAGACCGGAGCCGTTCAACGTGTGCAACAACTCCGGCTTTTTGGTTTCCGGATTACGCCAGCGCGCTTGCAAACGACGCGCCTGAAAATCTTTAAAGTTACTGCAGGAAGATATTTCACGATACGTATCCTGTGCAGGTAGCCATACTTCAATGTCATAGGTTTTGGCGCTGGAGAAGCCCATATCTCCACCACATAAAACTATAGTGCGATAAGGCAGCTCCAGTAATTGCAGGATTTTTTCAGCATCTGCAGTCAAGCCTTCCAATGCCGCCATGGAATCTTGCGGACGCACCAGTTGCACCAGTTCCACTTTTTCAAACTGGTGTTGACGGATCATGCCACGCGTATCACGTCCATAACTGCCGGCCTCGCTACGGAAACACGGTGTATGGCAAACATATTTCACAGGCAGTTCTTTATCTTCCAGAATGCTGTCACGCACGATATTGGTGACCGGCACTTCTGCTGTTGGAATCAAATAATATTGTTGCTCGCCAGAGAGTTTGAACAAATCTTCTTCAAATTTTGGCAGCTGACCGGTGCCGCGCAATGAATCAGCATTCACCATATACGGCACATACACTTCCTGATAACCGTGTTGCAGCGTGTGCGTATCCAGCATGAATTGAATCAAGGCGCGATGCATACGCGCCAGACCATTCTTCATCACTACAAAACGCGATCCGGTAATTTTTGCTGCTGTTTCAAAATCCAGCATGCCCAGCGTCTCGCCGAGATCCACATGGTCACGCGCAGTATATTCAAATACTTTAGGCGCACCCCAACGGCGAACTTCGATATTATCGGCTTCATCCTTGCCAGGCGGCACACCGTCATCAGGCATATTCGGCACCAGCAGCAGGAAATTTTCCAACTCCGCCTGCACCTGCTTCAATTCATCTTGCATGGTGTTTAATTCATCGCCCATGCTATTAACCTGCGCCATCAAGGCATTCACATCATCACCAGCCGCTTTGGCTTTACCGATATTTTTCGACAGGTTGTTTTTTTCAGCCTGCAATGTTTCAGATTTCGTCTGCAATTCCTTACGGCGGTTTTCCAGCTTGTCGAATACCGCCACATCCAGCTTGTAACCATTGCGCTTGGCTAGCGCCGTGGTAACACTATTTATTTCTGTGCGAAGCAATTTGGGATCTAACATGGTTATCTCTCTAACAATTCAAATTAATCGTGCCAATACCATACCAACGGCGGTTGCCGCAAAACACAAAACGGTTGTAGAAACAATATAACTAACCGCCATCATCCACTGCCCGGCCTGCAATAAGCGCACACAATCCAGCGAAAATGCAGAATACGTGGTGAAGGCACCGAGAAAACCCACCGACAATAAATGCTGCTGCGATGCAGTGAGCCATTGCCGTTCATGCGCCATCGCAAACACCAGACCCGCCAACAATGAACCCAGCACATTGACGCCCAGTATCACCCAGGGAAACGTCGTTTTGCGTGACACGTCTTCAAACAGCACAATCAATGCATAGCGCGATAAAGCTCCGGACACGCCACCTAATGCCACCATCAACCAGTTCATTGACCATCCCCTTTATGCGCCGGATAACGCTGCCAAGTGCTGCTGCGATTCAATTGCGCGAGATGATTCAATTTTTCACCAATTTTCTGTTCCAAGCCACGCGGTGTCGGCACATAAAACGACGCACCTTGCAGCTCTTTATACAGTTCTGGCGGCAAATATGAATCGCCTGCTACAAAGGCATCAGGATAATCATGTGCATACCGGTAATCCACACCGTAACCGAGATCTTTCATCAGACTGGTGGGAGCATTGCGGATATGCAAGGGCACATCATACGCGGGAGCACTGGCGACCAGTTTTCGCACTTGATTAAACGCGTTATACACGGCATTACTTTTCGGTGCGCTCGCCATGTAAATCACCGCTTGCGCCAAAGTTAATTCAGATTCCGGGCTGCCGAGACGCTCGACAACATCCCATGCGTTCAACGCTATCTGTAAGGCGCGCGGATCAGCATTGCCGATATCCTCGCTCGCCATTCGCACCACACGCCGCGCCACATACAGCGGATCACAGCCGCCATCCAGCATACGCAAACACCAGTACAGCGCCGCATCCGGTGAAGAACCGCGCACCGCCTTATGCAAAGCGGATATCTGATCGTGAAAAATCTCGCCTCCTTTATCAAAGCGATGGATATTGCCTTGCAGAATATGCGCCAGCGTTTTTTCACTGATCAGCAAACCACCTGCTGGATGACTTTCAGAAATATGGCTTTCAGCAATATCGGCTGCCATTTCCAGAAGATTCAAAGCAGCGCGCGCATCACCCTGTGCCGCCCGCCCGATAATCTGCAAGGCATCGGCATCAACCACAATATTCTGCTTCTGCAATACTTCATCAGCCGCTAACGCATTGTTAACAACCTGCTGTAATTCTTCTTCCGTGAGTGATTGCAAAACATAAACACGGCAGCGCGAGAGAATCGCATTATTCAGTTCAAAGGAAGGATTCTCTGTAGTCGCACCCACAAAAATCACGGTGCCATCTTCGATATACGGGAGAAAAGCATCCTGCTGGGATTTATTGAAGCGGTGCACTTCATCCACGAACAACAGCGTCTGTTTTTGCCACTGATTGCGCATCAGACGCGCTTCATCCATAGCCGCACGAATATCCTTTACGCCAGCGAATACTGCTGAAATCGCAATGAAATGCACATTGACGTGCGCGGCCAGCAATCGGGCCAGTGTGGTTTTACCGACGCCGGGCGGGCCCCAGAAAATCATCGAATGCAGATGACCTTTCTCGATCACTTCACGCAGAGCCTTACCGGGCGCGAGCAGATGCGACTGACCAATATAACGATCCAGTGTTTGC
>DAOMGA010000043.1:0-8550 GCA_035430085.1 Pseudomonadales bacterium | reverse complement strand
CGGGCTTTTTTATTGGACAAAACTGTCGCAAAAGTCTGTAGTATTGATGGCGGGAAAGTTTTTATCTGGATTCCAAAGAGGGTTTTAATATGTTGATTCAATATCGCGCAGCCTTGTTACTCGTTTCCCTGACAGGAGTAATAGCGCTTTCCAGTGTGACTGCCCTGGCGGCAGGTAAGGTGTCGCCGCAAATGCAGGGAGGTACTGCTACTGGCAGCGCCTCTGAAGGCAAAGCCTATGAATCGGTCGACGCACAAGGCAATGTTGATTTCTCGGATGAGCCTCCCGCTAACGAGCAGACCAAGGTCATTGATATACCGGAAACCAATACTATCCCTCCCCCGGATGGCGCGGTTGTGCCAGCAGATAGCACGGGAACGGCTGATAGCCAGCAATCAACCGATAGTCAGAGCGATGCCGGCGGCTACAGCAATTTTGCCATCGTCAATCCTTCTGCGGATGAGCCTTTTGACTACATCGCAAATGGTCTACGGTTTGCTGTGACTACAGTTCCGCCATTGCTGGATGGGCATCGTATTCAATACTTGATTGATGGCAAATTGATAGGTGCGCCGCGCCCTGAGCTGTATCTGCAGGCAAATGATCTTGCGCCGGGCGATCACCGCATCGAGGCGCGTATTGTTGATGAAACCGGCAGGGTGTTGAGAACCGCGCCAGTCGCCGGTTTTAATCTGGATCGCGCGTCTGACGGCAGATTTCTCTACAGGTCAACCGGTGGCAATGCCGAGGGTGTGTCGGCGACAGAAGGCGTACGAAGCACGGAAGGGGTAAGAGATACAGAAGGAGTCAGAACAACAGAGGGTGTCAGGGCGGCAGAAGGCGTGGGTCGCAGGGCGAGATAGGTATCAGGAGATTGGTTATGTCGTTATGCACTCGTAAAACGTTGCTAAGTTTTTGTCTGGCTGCGTTGCTGATCTTGCCGGGAGCACTAGTTCATGCAAAAGAGGGAGATGAAACATCTGCACCAGCGTCCCGACATGAAGAGCAGTCCAATCCTGTCGTGAACACAGATAATTTAGTTGAGCCCACCGGTGAGGCTGCAGATGCGGCGCCACCCTCGAATGTTTTGTACAAGTCCGTGGATGCCAAAGGAAACATCACTTATACCGATAAACCGCCTGCCAATAGCGCTTCTGAAGCGTTAAAAATGCCGTCTACCAACACGATGCCGATGTCGGGGTCAATTGCCCCTGTCAGACGGGAAAATAACCAGGACAATGATCATGGTGAAGAGAAGAAAGGTCCTGTTGAATACACCCGGTTCGAAATTGTCAGTCCGGCCAATGATGATGTGATGGGTCAGGATGTTGACATGGTGTCTATCAATGCCGTCCTGGAGCCGGGATTACAGGAAGGTCATACGGTGCAACTTTTTTATAATGGTAAGCCGGTAGGCAATCCTGGTGATTTGTCCTTCAGTATTGAAGGGCTGGAACGGGGTACGTATACCGTAGAAGCAAAGATATTCGATCAGCAGAAGCGGGTCATCAAATCCACGCAAAAAATCCAGTTTCACGTAAAGCGCCATTCGGTGCTGAATAAAGCTGCAGCCAATAATAAACCAGTGCCCAAGCCCACGGGTGGCCTACTCGGCTTACTGGGAATGGGTCGAGCCGGGGTTCCTGCACCTGCCAACCCAGTCAATGGTTTTGGTTCACCCAAGGGAGCAGGCAGCATGGGCGGCAATACCAGTGCCAGCGATATGGGCAGCACTAGTGGTGCAAATAGCACTGGTGGTGCATCAGCAGCCCGTGACGCCTCCCGTTAAATGAGTCTCCTCGTTTTTGTCTTGCAATAACGCACCAAAATAGCTCAAATTTACGTCTTTCAGAGCTTTGCTGTTGAATACATAAAGTCTGGCAGAAGACTTTTCTCTATATCTATTTGATAAATAAGATATTTTTATATTCCATGAGGGATGGCAAGTTTCTTGCTCCAGGCTGGTAAGTGATGACCGTGTAATTTGGCTGCTGGATATGTCTTCCCCGAATAATATGCCACCGATAAATAGTAAGACCGATACACGCCTGACATCCCTGATTCTCGATCATTTATCGAGTGCAGTGATTCTGTTGGATGAAAGTTTGTGTTCTATCTATCTCAATCAGGCAGCTGAAGGTTTGTTGGCGGTAAGTCAGCAGCATGCGTGTCAGCAGCCGTTTGCCGATTTGTTTCGCGATGCTGACGAGCTGGTTGTGGCGTTTCGCCATGCACTGGATACCGGCACGCCATTTACCCAGCGCCAGGCGAGCCTGACGCTGGCGACCCTGCACCAGAATCTGTTGGTGGATATCAGCGCCACGCCCTTGCCAGACAAAGGCTTGCTGCTGGAAATGCAGGCGGTGGATCGCTTGTTACGCATCAGCCGTGAAGAGGCTATTGTGTCTTCACAACAGACCACGCGCCATCTGGCCCGCGGTCTGGCGCATGAAATCAAAAACCCTTTGGGTGGAATTCGTGGAGCAGCGCAGTTGTTGTCGCGTGCCTTACCCGATGCAGCCTTGATGGAATATACCCGTATCATTATCGAAGAAGCTGACCGCCTGCGTGATCTGGTAGATCGCATGTTGGGCTCCAATGAGCCACCTGTACTCTCTGCGGTCAATATTCATGAAGTGTTGGAAAGGGTGTTGAGCCTGATCTCTGCGGAGTTTGGCGACAAAGTAGACTGTCGCAGGGACTATGACCCCAGTATGCCGGACGTGATGGGTGACCGGGGGCAATTGCTGCAAGCGGTATTGAATATCGTGCGCAATGCCATGCAGGCATTAAAAGAACACGAAACGCCGGATGCTGTCATTACGTTACGCACCAGAATCCAGCGCCGATTCACGATTGGCAAGTATCACCATCGTCTGGTGTGCCGCGTGGATATCATCGACAACGGTCCTGGTATTCCCGCGGAGATTCAGGACACTATTTTTTATCCGATGATTTCCGGGCGTGCAGATGGCACTGGCTTGGGGTTGGCGATAGCCCAATCAATTATTGCCCAGCACCGGGGGTTGATCGAGTGTGACAGCAAGTTCGGTAATACCCGTTTTTCACTTTATTTACCTTTGGATGCTTCGCTATGAATACAACAGTTGCCGATGTCTGGGTTATTGATGATGACCGTTCTATCCGCTGGGTACTGGAAAAGGCGCTGGATCAGGCCGGTATCAGTTGCCGTAGTTTCGAGAGCGGGGATGCTGCCAGACGAGAACTAGGCAAATCCCAGCCTGCTGCATTGATTAGCGATATTCGCATGCCGGGTATTGATGGTCTGGCGTTATTGCGCACGGTGAATCGCGATTATCCGGAACTCCCGGTCATTATCATGACTGCGCATTCGGATCTGGATAGCGCGGTGGCGTCCTATCAAGGTGGTGCGTTTGAATACCTGCCCAAGCCTTTTGACGTGGATGAAGTGGTTGAAGTGGCTCGCCGCGCGTTGATGCAAGCGCATCAGGGCAAGAGTCGGGGAGAAGTCATTGAAGAAGCACCGCCGACCGAGATGATCGGCGAAGCTCCGGCGATGCAGGAAGTATTTCGTGCCATTGGTCGATTGTCACACTCGAACATTACCGTGTTGATTAATGGCGAGTCGGGCACGGGCAAGGAATTGGTGGCGCATGCTTTGCATCGTCACAGTCCACGCAGCAACAAACCTTTTATTGCATTGAATATGGCTGCTGTGCCGAAAGATTTGATGGAATCAGAATTGTTCGGTCATGAAAAAGGTGCTTTTACCGGCGCGGTTAATCAACGGCAAGGACGTTTCGAGCAAGCGGATGGAGGCACGCTGTTTCTTGATGAAATTGGCGATATGCCGCATGACACGCAAACTCGGTTGTTACGTGTGCTCGCCGACGGGATGTTTTACCGGGTTGGCGGACACACGCCTGTCAAAGTTGATGTGCGCATCATTGCTGCCACACACCAGCATCTTGAAAAACTGGTGCAGGAACATAAATTTCGGGAAGATTTATTTCATCGGTTGAATGTCATCCGGATCCAGTTGCCGAGATTGGCGGAGCGCAGTGAAGATATTCCTGCACTGGCGCGTTTTTTTCTGGCTAAAGCCGCCCGTGAATTGGGCGTCGAAGCCAAAACGCTGGTGCAAGAAACGGAAGTGTGCATGAGTAAACTGGATTGGCCGGGGAACGTGCGGCAGCTGGAAAATACCTGTCGATGGCTGACTGTCATGGCGCCGGGTCGCGAAATTCATGTGCGGGATTTGCCTCCTGATTTGCTCGAACACCCATTGTCTGGCGCTGTGCCACCAGGTGGCTGGGAGCAGTCACTGCGCCAATGGGCGGAAAAAGAATTGGCGCGCGGTCATGAGCGTTTACTGGATGAGGCTATGCCGGTATTTGAACGCATCATGATTGAGGCTGCATTGAAACAGACATTGGGTCGCCGTCGTGATGCTGCTGATTTACTGGGTTGGGGACGCAATACCTTGACGCGGAAGATCAAGGAATTGGGAATGTTTGTTGACGATGATGAAGGGGAGTAACTAAAAAACAGCAGCCTTCGCTGATCTGCTATTATGTGACTGCATAAGTTTAGGTTTTGCAGAATATAAATAGCTTGGCGAAGGGATAATCTTTGAAAAAATATATTGCCATGGTTTTTTCATGGGTGCTATCGATAGCTGCATTCCTGTTTTTTCTCTCGTTATTTTTTTATCCATTGGCAACTCTGCTTTTTCCCTACGCGGTATCTTTTAGCTATGCACTGAAAGAACCCCGGAGTATTGCGGCATTCCAATACACGAAAAAACATCGGCTGCCGCAGGATTATGTGGCTATCTTCGGTGACTCTTATGCCTTTGGGCAGGGAGATGCGATGTATCGTCTTCAGACTGAATATCGTCCCGATTTCAATGTCACCCAGTTTCTCTACCGTGATATGGGTGTTGATATGGTGTCGTTCGGCATCCCATCTTCAGGCAGTTTGAAATCCTACGTCAAGAATCCTGACAGTCAATTTCATTATCTTGAAGAGAGCTATTTCGGCAGCTTTCAAAAGCCTGCCTATATCGTTTTATATTTCTATGAAGGCAATGATATAGAAGAAAACGTAGTGGAAGCAAAAGAAGGTTTTCAATCAAAAGACATTGAAAATAGTTCCAGTGTCCCATCTGTTTTTATTGATATGCAGAGAATGATGAATTTTATCATGCACTCTGTAATGTTCATTTTTAATATAGACAACAATTATGATGGTTTTAAAATGCTGGATGGTAGCGAAGCGCCTGAAGGTAAAATAAACCGCGCCTGGATCAACGGAAAAAATGTAGCGATTTCTGATGGGCTACAGGGGCCATCGATGTTGTTGGGAGACGAGGGTGTCGAGATTGGTTTCAATATTCTTGAGCGCTCTGTCAGCTACGTTAAAACCCGGTATCCGGGCGTGCCAGTTATTCTGGTGGATATTCCTTCGCCAGCTACGGTCTATCAGTTTTCATCGGATGAAATTGATTTATGGGATCTGTTGGGGATTTCTGAAGGTGCGTCGCGCCGTCCGGCATCCGGGATACGTCCAAGAAGCAACCGGTTTTGCCAACGTGCGATGGATATTGCCAATAGACAGGGTGTTGCATTTCATGATGCGAGACCGGGTATTGTGGATCATGGTAAGACGATGTTGCTGCATGGTCCTGTTGACTGGCATCACTTTAATTTGCAGGGCTATCAGGCATTGACGGTAGAAGTAAAAACAGCCGTCATTGCATTGATGACTGGAGATAAAACAAATCTCCAGACTTGTGTTGAAATTCAATAAACGTATTGCCGTTGAATGTTGATGTTTGAAAAATGGGAAGGATGTAATGGCAGGCAGTAGTTTGTTAGCTTTGATGGATGATATTGCCAGTGTACTGGATGATGTGGCGCTGCTCACTAAAGTCGCCGCAAAAAAAACTTCCGGTGTATTGGGTGATGATCTGGCGTTGAACGCCGAGCAAGTGGCAGGTGTTCGTGCTGAGCGCGAGTTGCCGGTGGTTTGGGCTGTTGCGAAAGGCTCATTCCGTAACAAACTGATTCTGGTGCCAGCGGCATTGTTGATCAGTGCATTTATTCCCTGGGCAATTACCCCGCTATTGATGATAGGTGGCGCCTATCTCTGTTTTGAAGGGTTTGAAAAACTGGCGCATAAATTTTTTCATAGCCCGGATGAAGATGCGGTAAAGCATGCTGCCATCACAAGAGCATTGCTGGATCCGGCGCTGGATCTTGTTACATTCGAGCAAGAGAAAATCAAGGGTGCCATTCGCACAGATTTTATTTTATCGGCAGAAATTATTGTGATTTCACTCGGTGCAGTAAAAGACGCCATATTTGGCGTGCAGGTATCCGTGGTGGCTGGTATTGCATTGCTTATGACTGCGGGTGTTTATGGCCTGGTAGCGGGTATTGTGAAGCTGGATGATGCGGGATTGCATCTTGCCAAAGATACAGCGTTAACAACGTGGGCGAATGGAAAGCGTGTGCTGGGCCGCGGCTTGTTGGTGTTTGCGCCGTACCTGATGAAATCGCTGTCCATTATCGGTACGGCGGCTATGTTCATGGTCGGCGGCGGTATCCTGTTGCACGGTATTCCGCCAGCGCATCATGTGGTGGCGGTGGCAGTGGCCTCATCGCAGGTTGTGCCGGTGGTGGGTGCAGTGTTGTCAGTATTGGTGCCAACACTGCTGGGCGCGCTGGCGGGTGTTATCGCCGGCGGTCTCGTATTGGCTGCGGTGCAGGTTGTTGCGTATTGCGCACGCAGTCTCAGTCACTACACTAGCCGCCCTTGACGGTGTGCTGTCGCACCATCTGCCCCTTACTTTGACGTCAGTCTTTAACTTCAGGTTCCTATTGTGATCGCCACCAGCAATCTCACCATCCAGTTCGGGGTCAAACCCCTGTTTGAAAACGTGTCCGTGAAATTCGGCAATGGCAATCGCTACGGTTTGATCGGTGCGAACGGTTGTGGCAAATCCACCTTCATGAAAATCCTGGGTGGCGATCTGGAACCCACCAGCGGGAATGTGATGCGTCCTGCCGATGTGCGTCTGGGCAAATTGCGGCAGGATCAGTTTGCGTATGAAGAGTTTACGGTACTGGATACCGTGATCATGGGTCACGAAGAGTTGTGGCAAGTGAAAGCGGAGCGAGACCGCATTTACAGTTTGCCAGACATGACAGAAGAAGATGGCATGGCGGTAGCGGAACTGGAAGTGCAGTTCGCCGAGTTTGACGGTTACACCGCGGAGTCGCGTGCCGGAGAATTGCTGTTGGGTCTGGGTATTCCGCTGGATCAACACATGGGCTTGATGAGCGCGGTGTCGCCCGGTTGGAAGTTGCGCGTGTTACTGGCGCAGGCATTGTTTTCTGATCCGGATGTATTGTTGCTGGACGAGCCGACAAACCATCTGGATATCAACACCATTCGCTGGCTGGAAGATATTCTGAAGGCGCGCAGCAGCACGATGGTGATTATTTCGCACGATCGCCACTTCCTGAATAGTGTTTGCACACACATGGCGGATCTGGATTACGGTGCGCTGAAATTGTTCCCCGGCAATTATGATGAGTATATGATCGCTGCCACACAGGCGCGTGAATTATTGCAAAACGAGAATGCGAAGAAAAAAGTGCAAATTGCCGAGCTGCAAAGTTTCGTGAGTCGTTTTTCTGCCAACGCCTCTAAAGCCAAACAAGCTACATCGCGTGCGAAACAGATCGAGAAAATTGAACTGACTGAAATCAAGCCCTCCAGTCGACAGAATCCGTTTATTCGCTTTGATCAGCAGCAGAAATTGCATCGTCAGGCGCTGACGCTGATCAACATCAGCAAAGGGTTTGACGATCTTTCGCTGTTCAAAAAATTCAGTATCCAGGTGGATGCGGGTGAGCGGATTGCGATTATCGGCCCTAACGGTGCGGGCAAAACCACATTGTTGCGTTGCATGATGAAAGAGTTGTCTGTGGATAGCGGTGAAGTGAAATGGGCGGAAATGGCAGACATCGCTTACTTTGCGCAAGAGCATGGCGCAGATTTTGCAGAAGACATGAACCTGTTCGACTGGATGAAACAGTGGACAAAAGGCGATGAGCAGCTGGTACGCGCCACACTGGGACGGTTGTTGTTTTCGCAAGATGACATCAAAAAATCTGTGCAAGTAATTTCTGGTGGTGAACAGGGGCGTATGCTGTTCGGGCGTTTGATGCTGCAGCGTGGAAACGTGATGTTGCTGGACGAGCCGACCAATCACCTGGATATGGAATCCATTGAATCGCTGAATCTCGCGCTGGAAAATTATCCCGGCACATTGATCTTTGTCAGCCATGATCGCGAGTTTGTTTCATCACTGGCTAATCGCATACTGGAAATCACACCGACCGGTATTGTGGATTTCAGCGGCACGTATGACGAGTATTTGCGTAGTCAGTCTTTGGTGTGAGAGTATGTTGTTGTAATAAAATATTGTTGTAGAATAAAGCGGGGCAGTCAATGAAGACGCTCTGGTTTTTTTTCAAAGATACGTTTTTTTCAAGG
>DAOMGA010000042.1:0-8565 GCA_035430085.1 Pseudomonadales bacterium | reverse complement strand
GGCATTAAACGCCTGCGAACTGGCGACAATAATCCCTATCGCGCTATTGGCTGGACCCCTGACATGGGATCACTATTTGTGCTGGGCAGTGATCCCGGTGATGTTGCTGGCAGCCCGGGTATCGATCCGTGGCTTGTGCTGTCTGGCAGTGTTGCTGTTGCCACTGGCATTTCCTGTGGTCTATCCGGGTGCGGACGCCATTGCCGAACATGCGTGGTACCGCGTTCTCACTGGATTGCAATCCGTTTCAATGATTTTCCTATCCTCCTGGCTGATTCTGGTGAGTGGGCAGAAGGGGTTAGGACAGAAGACTGGTGATGTAATATGATCGCCCTTCATAAGAATAGTTAATGACAGGAATATAAATGTCTACATTTAAAGGAACGGATATCGCTCGCTTGTGTTGCCCCCAATGCAGCGGCGGACTCAAGGACGCTGGCACGAAAGGGCTGAGCTGTAATAACTGCGCAGCTGTGTATGCAGTCACCGATGGTATTCCACAATTACTGCAGGATCCGTCGCTGTTTACGCATCTCGAAAGTATTGATTATGACGATCACCACAATATTGACGACGCCCGTCGTGAAAAAGTGGCACGCGATTGGAAAAAAGTCTTTGACAGACACCAGCCGGTTTTTGGCGATGTGCTTGAAATCGGTTCAGGCACTGGGCAGTTGACTTGGGGGTTGTCCAACCAGTTTCCATTCAAATCAGTCCACGCTTGCGATATTTCCACGCGATTTTTACAGCAGGCTGCGGGTGTGGTCGGAAAAAAAGGCGCGCCGGTTAGCTATTATGCTTGCGATGCCAATTTCTTGCCTTTCAAAGCCAATAGCATGGATGTCGTAGTCGGTCATAGCGTACTGCACCATTTTATTGACTATAAAAATATTATTCATCATGTGGAAAAAATACTGCGTCCTGGCGGGGTTGCTATTTTTTATGAGCCGGTACTGCAGGGAAAAATTCTTATCGCTTTTATGGCCGATATGATGCGTCGTATTGAAAAAAATACCCGATGGGGCGTTTTGAATGAGAAAGATGATGCGCGCATCAATCATATGACGCGGCATATCATGAAAGCCAAATGGTTGGGCAAAGACCGGGGAAGGCTGGAAAAAATTGAAGACAAGTATGTGTTTGATATCCGGGAAATGCGTCAATTGGCTGTCGATGCAGGCTTCAAGGATATGGAACATAGCAATCTGGATATGCCTGAGCAGGGATACCGCTGGTACGTGAACCAACATTTATTGATGGAGGGTATTTCTCCAGAAAAAATCCAGAAATTTGCGTTTGTTACTAACTCGTTTATGGAAACCGTTTTCGAGATGATCCCCGGCGATATCGTCACTCCGATGGGCTATTTTGTATTCAGGAAATAAAATGAGCATTAATAAAATTAACGATCTTTCGCTACATAATCATGCAATAGCGCCGCAGTTACATGAAGCGGCCAGACGTGTCATTGACAGCGGTTGGTATGCCATGGGGCCTGAAGTAACGACCTTTGAAGAAGCTTTTGCCGGGTATTGTGGTGCAGCGCAGGCGATTGGTGTTGCTAATGGCACGGACGCTATCGAATTGGCATTGCGTGCTGCAGGTGTGTCGGTAGGTGATGAAGTTATTACCGTTGCCAACGCCGGTTTTTATTCCAGCACGGCAATCCGCGCTATTGGTGCGCAGCCTGTGTATGTGGACATTCTTGAAACAACATTGTTGATGGATCCTGCGAGCGCAGCAGCAGCTATTACACCAAAAACCCGCGCCATTATTATTACGCATCTATTCGGGCAGTTGGCAGACATGGCGCCATTGCAAACCCTATGTGCAAAACACAAAGTGGCGTTGATAGAAGATTGTGCGCAGTCGCATGGTGCTACACGTGATGGCAAACGCGCCGGTAGTTTTGGTGATATCGCTGCCTTCAGTTTTTTCCCCACCAAAAATCTGGGAGCTTTGGGCGATGGTGGCGCTGTGGTGACATCCAGTGTCGAGTTGGCAGCGCGCGTGCGTAGTTTGCGCCAATACGGTTGGACAACCAAATACACAGTAGCAGATAGTGGCGCATGCAATAGCCGTCTCGATGAGTTGCAGGCGGCATTGTTGTCCGTCAAGTTGCCATTACTGGATAGCTGGAATGAAAAGCGCCGCAATATTGCTGCCAGATATGCAGAGAAAGTGAAAAATCCTGCAGTGCGACTACCGGTTATCCAGGGCGAAGATAATGTCGCACACTTGTATGTTATCCGTTGTAAAAATCGTGACGCCTTGAAAAAACATTTGCAGGATAAAGGTATCGCTAGCGATATACACTATCCAATTCTTGACTGCCATCAGCCAGTGGTGCAGCAATTATTTTCAGGCATAGATTTGCCTGTCAGTGCAAAAATCCGCGATGAAATATTGACGCTGCCTTGCTATCCAGAACTGACATTTGGCGAAGTGGATGTGATTGCTGATTGTATTAACGCATGGAATCCATAATGTATTCACTGGTTATTCCGGTTTATAAAAATGAAGAGTGCCTGCCGGATTTGCTGGCGGTATTGACGACGATGCACCATGACTTATCCGGCAAACTGGAAGTGGTGATCGTTGTCGATGGCAGCCCGGACAACTGCTACAACATTCTGCGCCAGCGGTTAAACGATATGCCGTTTGCTTCGCAATTATTATTGCACTCACGAAATTATGGTTCCTTTGCGGCTATCCGGACCGGTTTGGCGGCAGCGAATGGCGATTATTTTGCTGTGATGGCGGCAGATTTGCAGGAGCCTCCAGAGTTGGCAAAAGAATTTTTCCGCTTGCTTGAAGCCGATGAGGCTGATGTTGCAGTGGGAACCCGTGATGCGCGGCAGGATCCGCTGCATCAGAAATATTCTGGTGGGTTTATCGAAAATTCATCATCAAGGATATCCCGCCTGGTGGTGTTGATATGTTCGGGTGCAATCGTCAGTTCAGAAACGAATTGCTGTCACTTGATGAATCGCACAGTTCATTAATAGGTCTATTATTCTGGCTGGGTTTTCGTCGCAAAACGGTGTCATATCAACGGCGTGAACGGGAACATGGCGTTAGTGCCTGGACCTTGAAAAAGAAAATCAATTACTTGATGGATAGCATCTTTGCTTTTTCAGACTTGCCAATAAAGATTTTGATGGCGCTGGGAAGCATCGGCGTCATATTTTCCATGTTTTTTGGATTGCTGGTGGTGGTGTTGAAAGTAACCGGTTGGGTTGAAGTACCGGGCTATGCTGCAACCATTCTTACAGTGTTATTTCTTGGTGCATTAAACACTGGCGGCATCGGTATTTTAGGAGCCTATATCTGGCGTTCGTATGCCAATACGCAGGGTAGGCCATTATCTGTGGTCATGCGTGCGGAAGCTTTTAAAGGAAAAACAGAAACACCGACATAATAAATTCACTTATTAAATCCATAGAGAGAGAAAACAATGGATTATTTTGTACACGCACAAGGTCTTTGTGAGTCAGGTACTGTAGGAAAAAATACCAGGATCTGGGCATTTGCCCATGTGCTTCCCGGTGCAAAAATCGGCAGTGAGTGCAATATTTGCGATCACGTGTTTATCGAAAATGATGTCATCATGGGTGACCGGATTACCGTGAAATGCGGCGTCCAGATATGGGATGGCATCACGCTGGAAGATGATGTTTTTATCGGTCCAAATGCAACATTCACTAACGACCCTTTTCCGCGCAGCAAACAGTATCCCGAACAATTTCCACGTACAGTGGTTTGTCGTGGCGCTTCAATTGGTGCCAATGCCACTATCCTGCCAGGGCTGACAATTGGTCAATACGCCATGATTGGTGCCGGCGCAGTGGTAACCCGTTCTGTGCCAGCCAATGCTATTGTGGTGGGAAACCCCGCGCGTATCGTAGGTTATGCCGATGAAAATAATCAGCATAGCCGTGTCAGTGTAAGTTCTGCATTTGCAGAAGACGATAAGCCGGGTGTGCGCAATACTTCTGTGCAGGGCGTGACATTGCACACCATGCCGTTGGTAGCTGATTTGCGCGGGAATCTTACTGTCGGAGAATTTGAGCAACACATTCCTTTTTCAGTAAAGCGTTATTTCATGGTGTTCGATGTACCAAGTGCAGAAACGCGCGGCGAGCACTCCCATAAAAAATGCCATCAGTTCCTGATATGCGCCAAGGGCACTGTCAGTGTTGTGGCGGACGATGGGAATACCCGGCAGGAATTTGTCTTGCAGAAACCTAACCAGGGTGTGTTTCTGCCTGCGGGCACATGGGGTATCCAGTACAAATATTCCGAGGATGCTGTGTTGCTGGTATTTGCTTCCGAGCACTACAGCGCAGAAGACTACATTCGAAATTATGATGATTTCATTAAATATTGTCGTGAAACCAAGTAACGCATTGCGATAAGCCTCAGGAGCTATTTCAGAATGTCCCAGGGAATGCTAAAAAAATTACAGCAATTTGATAGAGACCTGCCGCGTATCACCGGCTTTGACTGTATGGTCGCATTTCTAAATACGAATAAAATGTTACTGATATATCTTTTTATTGCTGGCGTTATTGCCTATGCGGCAGATATTTTCAATTTTTCACTAAACATTGACTCCGAAAACCATGCCTACGGTTTTGGCGCTAAAGGTGGCTGGGTGGCTCAAGGTCGCTGGGGCATGTATCTACTGAATGTCTTGCTGTTGCCCGATGCCATCATGCCAGTGATGCCCATGTTGATTGCCATCACGGGCTCATCGATAGGTGCGTTGTTTTTTCTGCATACCCTGTCGTCATCAAGAGGTCTGGCAGATTATCTGGCTGGCCCCATCGCCATTGCGTGCCCGATTATTTATTTTGCCTTTTACTTCACCACACTCGGTTATGGAGTTGGTATTGCTTTTGCCATCACCGGCATTGGTATGTACATGCTTACGCGTTGGACGTGGCACGGCGCTGTAATAGCGGTATTTTGTTTTTGTTTTGGCATAGGTATTTATCAGGCTGTGTTGCCATTGATTGCAACATTATTTTGCCTTTATCTGGTCGCCTCTGTCATTGAGCAGCAGATAACACTGACACTGTTAATAAAGCGTGTAGGTATATTTTTTGTAGTGTTGATAGTGGCCTATGTGGCTTATGAACTGGTCAAGCGTTGGTCTCTACACTATATGGGCATCGCATTTGATACCGGTTACATATCCAGTTTTATGTCATATCAAATGAATCAGGAATATTTTATAAATGCATTTAAAAAGACTGTTCTGGTAGCAATTGATTATTATACCGGTGGTAAAAATTATTATTTATATGATCTGCTGAGCCTGAAAATTCTATTCATGCTCGTATTTTATGCGTCACTCGTCCGCATTTCTTTCTCACAAAACTCTTTCTTGGTTCGTGTAGTGGCGGTGTTGGCATTGTTGTCAGCCATTGTTGCGCCGATGACGATGCATATGTTGAACAACGGCTACATGCCGCCGCGCACAGTTCTGGGTGTGCCGCAGGTATTGGCAGCCATGGTTTTTTTCACGGTCAGTAGTCGCAGTAAATTTTTGCAAACGCTGGCGGCGATCCTTGCCGTCAGCTGTTTCTATAACTTCAGTGTTATCAATAACCGTTATGCATTATCCAATGCGATGGTGTGGCAGGCAGACCGTGAGCTGTCAGTGTTGATCATCCAGCGGATTAATGAAGTTCTTCATAAGATCCCACCCAAGAATGATATTTTTGCGCAGTATCCGCTGGAGTTGGTGGGTTGGTCTGAATATCTTGAGTCTCCGATCATTGTGCACCGTGAAGTGATCGGCGCTTCTTTTTATACATGGGGCGCTGGTGATGTTGAGCGCACCGAACGCTTGTTCAGGACAATGGGCGTGTTTGATTACCGTGCAGCTACACAACAAGAACGATTGTCCGTTGTACAGGCGGCAGAAAAGATGCCAGTTTGGCCTTATAAGGGTTCAGTCGATGTAGTGAATGGTGTCATTGTGGTGAAATTTCGCGAATACAACCCTAACCAGTTCATTAGCATGTGTCGTCCGCCTATGGATGTTGATCCGATTTGTGTAAAAAACATGCCTCGCTGATATTGGGTTAGTAATACGAATCCCGCTAGTACGAACCTGAAGTGGTACGAAAAAAGGAATACGCATGGAGAAGCTAGGCATGGAACCTGAGAAGGGGGTGTTTGACTTCCACTGGCACCAGTGCCTGCTGGTGCTGATCCTGGCGGTGGCGACCTGTTCACGGTTTTATGCACTGGATGCGTCAAGCCTGTCGGCTACTGAGCTATCCAATCTGGCGATGTGTCACGTGTCCGGTTGGTGGGCAATGGCGGCGCAGTATGTCGCCACCACTGGTTTGCCACCGGTCTATCCAACCGCTATGTGCCATGTGAGCGACTGGGTCAGCGGATCCGATTTCTTTGTACGTACGCCTTCCGCTCTTGCCGGTGTGATATCGGTGTATCTGGTCTATTTGGCAGGCAATCGTTTCCTCTCCCCAGCAGCGGGTTTGATAGGGGCGGCAGTGTTGGCAACTGATCTGCGCAGCATCGTGATAAGTCAGGAGGCTACGATTTATGCATTGTTAGCGTTGGGGCTGACAGTCAACAGTTATTGTTTTTCCACGCTGATGTTTTCGCCCTCATGCAGAATTTCACGCCCAGTTGTGGCCGGCATCTCGGGTAATAACTACCATTTTGAATGGCAATGGATGCCGGTATTTCCTTGTGATGGCCGCTTTCTCCTGGGGTTCTGGTGTAGTGCCATTCTGGTTTTTTATACCAGCACGATGTCCTGGATGTTATTTACCAGTGAACTGGTCGCCTGTCTGGTTTTCAGGGGCGTATTGCAGAAGGGTATGTTTCGTGCGATGTGGTTGCCCGTATTACTAGTCTCATTATTCTGGTTGCCGGTCATCAAGGGATATGGAGCCTGGGTATTGCAGGGAAATCTGTTTGGGTGGCAAGTAATACCGTCGATGCAAAAAATGATGGTGCTGGCGCCACTGAATGCGACTATCCAGATGACGCAGTTGGCGTTAGCTGTTGCAGCCATCGTGACATTGGTGGTGTGCGCTCTGGGGTTGTTGGGCAAGGAACGTTGCCTTTATCGCGGTTTTTTGGCGTTGCAATTGATTATCGCCATGATTGCCATCTGTGCGATTCCATCTAGCAGCCCGTATTCTTTTTTATACCTGTTGCCTGTGGTGTTTCTTTTAATGGCAGATGTGCTGGAGATAGCCATTCGACGCATCCCTTTTGCGGCGTTGCAAAATTGTGTGGTGATTGTTGTAGTCGTGGTCATTATGGTTTTCCAGACCCGGTCAAATTTTGAATTGAAGCTTTATAACCGGGTAGGGATTGATGATTTCCGCACCGCGGTCAGGATTCTCTATGAAGACAAGGCCTTTATGGCGGGTAAAAAAATTATTTTTACATCCGGCAGTGCGTTTGCGCCTTATCTCGAAAGTTATGGTCTGGTTGACAAGACACAGGCTGATTTGAAAGGCGCCAGTAGTAATAATGTGGTGCAGAATACATTTGCGAATACAGATTTTTATTATCTGGAATTTGCGGAAAATGATCCCCGTCTTGAGCGACCGTATCCGATCTTTCAGGAATTATCGAATCGATTCAATACTGTGTGTACTACGATAATGCCGCACATACGCGTTACCAAGTTTTCACATGATACGCCACAGACTAATGCCCAGACGGCAGACTGCCGTATGTTCTTGCCGGGTTTGCCGGCGCTGAAATAAATGGCAGGAATCATTCATGGAAGTCAGCCAATGAGCTTTTCTCACACTCCTCAGCCAATCAGCCCATTGCAGCGCTATGTGCCAACATTATTGGCCATACTAATTTTGCTTGCTTGTATCGAGCGTATTTATGGCATTGACAGGCAAAGCTTGTGGAGCGACGAATTATTTGCCATCACAGCCAGCTTCAAACCGACATGGGCGAGCTTGTGGTCATTGTTAGTAAGTGACTCACATCCACCTGGTTATGTACTGTTTATGTATTGGACATTACCGCTCTCGGGTTATTCCGATATTGGTATTCGCTTGCACGCCCTGTTATTTGGCGTGTTGTGGATTCCGTTGGTGTATTGGGTTGGAAAACGCTGGTTTGGCGATTGGGCAGCGCTTTTCGCCGCTGCAATACTGGTGAGCGGTTATAACGCCATCTACTATAGTCAGGAAGCCAGAGCCTACACCATGCTGGTGGCATTTAACCTGATAAATATCGGGTGTTTTTTTGAAATATTGTTTGGACAAAGTCCACAGCGTCGACATATTTCAGGATTTATATTGTCCACGTTGGCGATGTTGTATCTCCACTATGCGGGTTTTGTATTTCTCTCTGCAGAAATATTGTTGTATGCCATTTTATGGTTTTTGCAGCAACGTAAGGGCTCAGTGCGTGAAGCTGCAAAAATATTCGGTATTCCTTTGCTGCTATATCTGCCGTGGCTAGGCATTATGTATCACCACATGGTGAACGCACCGCAAGACTGGTCTGTATCGGCTGCGCCAACATTGTCAGAGGGGTTGAATA
>DAOMGA010000041.1:0-8581 GCA_035430085.1 Pseudomonadales bacterium | reverse complement strand
TGACCAATAGAACCCGGCGCACGATGCGACAGCGAGTTACCGTGAGTTGCGTCTTGCATACTGAAATTCCAGCGCTTGATAACACCCTGAAAACCTTTACCGCGAGATTGGCCGGTTACATCAACCATCTGCCCATCAGCAAAAGCGGCAACCGTTAACTCCGAGCCCACCGCAGGAGCATCAGCACCATTCAATGCCAACTCCCACAATCCACGACCAGCACCAACGTTCGCTTTAGCGAAATGACCTGCTGCCGCTTTAGTGACGCGCGAAGAACGACGAACACCTACCGTTACCTGAACAGCAGCATACCCATCATTTTCAAGTGATTTGATTTGAGTGACGCGATTCGGCTCCACCTCGACCACTGTGACCGGGATAGAAACACCATCTTCTGTAAAAATACGCGTCATGCCACATTTGCGGCCGACTAAACCATTAACCATTTTATACCTCTCGTGTACGGGGCTGTTTACCCGCTACGGCCGCCCACTTTGCAGGCGTTACACTAGGGAGCACGCAGTGCGCGCATCTTCTAAATATCAGACTCTCGCCTGTTTACTACTACCGCATTGCTAAAAACAACAATGCAGTTGCGGCGCGCTTAACCGAGGCTAATTTGTACCTCAACGCCTGCCGCCAAATCCAACTTCATCAATGCATCGACCGTCTTATCAGTCGGCTCCACAATATCCAACATGCGTTTATGAGTGCGAATTTCGTACTGATCACGCGCATCTTTATTTGCGTGCGGAGAAATCAGGACCGTAAAACGCTCCTTACGAGTAGGAAGCGGGATCGGCCCACGCACCTGAGCACCAGTTCTTTTGGCGGTCTCAACTATTTCCTGCGTTGAAGTATCGATCAAACGATGATCAAAAGCCTTCAATCGAATTCGAATTCTTTGGTTCTGCATTAACAGAAACTCCAGTTAATCAATCACTTACTGCCTTTCTTTGCTTTCTACCACCAAAATCTTTTTGGGAGCTAGCAAAAAGGAGGCGTAATTCTAATGTCGCCCCAAGGACAAGTCAACACCCATATCCACTATTTTCTCTAAAATAGATAGGGTTAGAGCATACGCCTGTCCCAAGCCACACCCTCTCTTACTACACTGGCAGGATTTCCTGCTATAGCACACCCTGGCATTGAATACTTTCGTGTTACAACGGCATGAGCCCCCACTATGCACTCTGACGGCACTATGGCACCTTTCAGGATACATGCAGATCGACCAATCCATACCCTATCGCCTATCAGAATGCTTTTTGCGTGATTTATTCGTCGCCCAGACTCCGCATCAAGCACTGAGTGCCCGTCACCAGCACGCAGGTGGACAAACTTTGAAAACATGCAATCACGGCCTATTTCGATGCTGGCATCTTCATCAGTCAATAAATAAGCATCTTCAATGGTTGTCTTATCGCCAATGTGGATATGCTGACCTTTGTTGTAGCGCAGGTAGATTTTGCCTGAGTGGTACAAACAATCTTCACCAATATCCACCGCCTGCTGACTGCCGTCGATGCGTATCTTGCAATTGGCGACCATGGAGCCACGCCCTATCGATAAGCTATTACCAGAGCCTCTTATACGAATATTGACCTTTTTCATTCGGAGGCGTTCGGCGAATCCGACCCGCATGCTATTGCCGGGCTTAACCTGAATACGATTATGGAATACCAAATCATGGATGAACAACCACAAACGCTGTGCTAGCGACATGGTTTAGTTCACACCAAGCTTGGCTTCGCCTGCCTGTAATGTCTGCAAAATCAAGGTATTAATCGTCATAGGTCCAACTCCGCCAGGAACCGGCGTATAGGCGCTAGCCCTTTCAATAACCGATTTGAGTTCAATATCGCCAACTCCACCTTCGTGGTAACCGGCATCAACTACAACAGCCCCATCTTTTATCCACGCCCCAGGGATAAATTCCGGTCTACCAACGGCTCCTATAACAATATCCGCCTGCTCAACAAACGCCTGAAGGTTTTTAGTACGAGAATGGCAAATAGTGACGGTGCAATTAGCATTAAGCAACATAGCCGCCATTGGCTTACTCAGAATAGGACTACGACCCAGCACTACCGCGTGCTTGCCAAGCAAGGGAATTTTATAAGCTTCCAGCAACCTCATGATGCCCGCTGGAGTGGCTGATCCGTAGGCTGATTCGCCCATCGCCATTCGACCATAACCCTGACAAGTAACACCATCTACATCTTTATCTAGCGCAATGGCATCGAAGCACTCTCTCTCATTAATTTGCGAGGGCACTGGATGCTGCAACAATATTCCGTGCACATTGGGGTTTTGATTAAGTTCATCGATCCGAGCCAATAACTGCTCGGTGGTGGTTGATTGCGGCAACTCAATTGCTAGCGAATCCATTCCAACTCGCCGGCAAGCGTTGCCTTTCATTTGAACATAGGTAGCGGATGACGGATCATCACCCACTAAAATAGTAGCTAAAATTGGAGTTGCGCCACCTGAAAGCATTTTTAGGTTATCGACACGCAACCGAATTTGCGCTTCGGTTTCTTGGGCAACACTTTTGCCATCCAGAATGACGGCAGGGGATTTAATTGCTGTGACCATGCGCAAATTCACCGATGCAAGGGCAAAAAACAAGAGCAGTATTGTGCCTGATTTAACGTCATCGCCATAGCGCTTCGTTTACCCCGACTCACTGTACCGCTACAATGCCTGCCTCGAAGCCATCTTCCCGTGACCTAATATGCAGCCCATGCTGAACATTGCCTTGCGCGCTGCGCGTCAGGCAGGCGAACATATCGTACGCGCCTCTGACCGCCTTGATATCATTGCCGTATCTGAAAAAGGCACCCACGATTACGTTACGGAAGTCGACCAGGCTGCTGAAGATATCATCATTAAATTGCTTCAGAAAATGTATCCTGACCATGGATTTCTGGCAGAAGAAAGCGGCGCCATCAACGCAGATGCTGATTTTTGCTGGATTATTGATCCATTGGATGGCACAACCAATTTTGTGCGCGGCATACCTCATTACGCTGTTTCCATCGCCTGCCAATACCAAGGCCGACTGGAACACGCAGTAGTGTACAACCCCGTCACCCGCGAAGAATTTACAGCCAGCCGTGGGCGTGGAGCGCAACTGAACGGTCGCCGCATCCGGGTATCCAATCGTGTCAATCTGGATGGCGCGCTACTGGGGACTGGCATCCCTTTCCACAGCCATCAGAACGATAAGCTGCAGGGTTATTTACAAACACTCGGTGAGCTAGCGCCACAAACGGCAGGAATCCGTCGAGCAGGTTCAGCCGCTCTGGACTTGGCATACGTTGCGGCAGGGAGATTTGACGCATTTTGGGAGATGGGGCTTCAGCCTTGGGATATCGCTGCCGGCCTACTGTTAATACAGGAAGCAGGCGGATTGGTCAGCGACTTTACGGGCGGTAATCACTATATGGAAAGCGGCAACGTGGTATGCGGAAATCCAAAATGCTTCAAGCAAGTATTGAAAGTGGTTAACCAATATCTCACTTGATTGTTTTTTCGCCGGCTAAAAAACTATGCTAGCGGATTGCCTATAAGGTGATGGGAAACATCACCGATCAAGTCGATATATTCCAGACGATCAGTAAAAAACCACTCACCATTCTCACAGCAAAACGTATCGCAATAACGCCCAGCAACAATAGGTTTCAATTCATTACCGGGCAGTCCTTGCAATACTGTGAAATCACTCCATAACACCGCATCAGTTTCAGTCAACGATTCAAAGCGAAGATTGCTAGACAGGTGTTTTGTCCATGGCTTTGCTTTGACAATCGTTGGATCAACAGCATGCAGACTCTTGTCATAAAACACGGTGAAACGCAGAAACATATCACGCACCGCGTCACTACCCTTGTGTACGACGTCCATACCGTGAATACGAATTTGCCCGCGTGAAAATAAACTGGCTACCCGCGTGAGATCACCAGAATCCAGCGCTTCAGCATAGGCACATATCAGACGCTCGATTTTTAGTCGCGCATGAAAAAGATCAATTGACAGATTTGGCATGTTTCACGGCCTTTTCTTTGCGTAGCTCGCGTATTTCTGCAGAAATAGCAATGCTGCCCGTTTGTACATATTCTTCACTATTGGCATCAATAGTGAGCGGGTCATACAAATAATTCACCATCATCCCACAAGATTGACGGATACCTTTCGGGGAAATATCTGCCATCCAGTTCATCTGTTGCAATGTAGCACCATTACTGAGATGAAAGTGTGCAACACCATCACGAGCTCTCAATTTCCCGGGTTCAAGACCACTCAGATATTCAGCGCATAACCGCAACAATATTGGCTGCAAAACCTGTGTCACTTGGGTATTCTGATGCCACGCAGGCACGGCCAATAAATCACCAAGAGTTTTTTTATCACAAAGCTCTGATGCCACCATTGTAATCATCTGGCGTTCTGTTGCGCGCAATAGATGCGAATCCCCATCCTGCAACTGCCCTGACAACCACCCCATAAAACCAGGCACCGGCGAGAGCGTGGCGAATTGATTGATTTGCGGTAGATCTCGTTTCAGATTTGCCACTACCCGCTTGATCAAAAAATTACCGAAACTGATGCCAGACAAACCACGTTGCGCGTTCGATATTGAATAGAAAATAGCAGTGTTGGCATGTTCCACATCAAAAATACGCGTGTGCGTATCCAGCAAAGCCTGCACATTACTGGCAAGACCATGACAGAGTGCGACCTGAACAAAAATTAACGGCTCATCCTGCATATTAGGATGGAGAAATGCGAACAAGCGCCGGTCAGGTGCAAGCCGATTCTTTAGATCTGCCCAACTAGCAATCTCATGCACGGCTTCGTATTCAATCAATTTTTCCAGCAGTAGCGCCGGCGAACTCCAGGTTAACTGTTGCAATTGCAGAAATCCGATATCAAACCAACTGGATAATAAATGTTTGAGATCACGCTCGACTTCGCCTAATTCGACATCCTTGTTAGCCCCCATTTCAAGTAGCTCACCGCGCATGTCAACAAGAAATTTAATTCCCTCAGGCAAGGCATTAAACAGCGTCAACAATTGCACGCGTGGCGCCACCAATGCTTTGCTCAACTTATGACGCAATTTGGGCAAATTATCTGCACTACCGGCCTGATTGTAAGCCTGTATGGCTTGCTGGATCGCTTGAGCATCTGCATCAAAATCCGTCGCTAACAGGCGCAAAAAACGCATGCGCCCTTGCTGATTCAAGGACATATATGCATGGCCAATATGTGCAGCCTGTGCGCGCATGGCAAACTCGCCGCCCGGCGCAGACAAACAGCCAATAATGAGTTGCCGCAGATGATCTATATCACGATCGCTCAATGACGGATCAAACTGATAACGATCATTACCAAGCAATGTGGTATTCAGTTCTGACCAGGCCTGGCGCAATCGACGCAATGTACGGTTAAGAATTGAGCGTTGCGCAACCATAAGAACCTCGAATCAGCCAACGTGTACTACATTAGCAATTTAGAAATTACATTAATTCTAGTTACAGAAATTCTGAGCCTCAGCCAAATCCAGCGTGCCTTCATAAATAGCGCGCCCAGTAATGGCGCCCAGGACGCCTCGCGTTGAGACGGCTTTCAATGCGCGGATATCATCCATATTGGTTACGCCACCAGAAGCAATGACTGGGATACCGCAAGCTTCTGCCAAAGCTACCGTGGCAGCAACATTAACACCTTGCATCATGCCATCACGTGCAATGTCGGTATAAACAATGGACGACACACCATCACTGGCAAAACGCTTGGCAAGATCCACTGCTTTCACACTGCTGACTTCTGCCCAACCGTCTGTAGCCACCATGCCATCTTGTGCATCAATACCGACGATAATTTTCCCCGGAAATTGTTTGCACATATCTGTCACAAACTGCGGCTCTTTCACCGCTTTGGTTCCGATAATGACATAGCTGACACCAGCGGATAAATACGCTTCAATAATTTCGGCATTGCGAATGCCGCCGCCAATCTGTATTGGCAATGTCGGATTTGCACGGGCAATCACCTTCACTGCTTCACCATTGATAGGTTCGCCAGCAAACGCACCATTCAGATCCACAAGATGCAAGCGCCTTGCGCCGGCATTCACCCAACGCTGCGCCATCGCTACAGGATCTGAGCCAAACACAGTTGAATCATCCATACGGCCTTGTTTCAAACGAACACACTGCCCGTCCTTTAAATCAATAGCAGGAATAATCAGCACGGTTAACAGCTCCCGTTCCAGTTCATAAAGTTTTTGAGTAACTGCAAGCCAGCGGTATGACTTTTCTCTGGATGAAATTGCACAGCAAAAAGATTTTTATCCATCAAAGCTGCATCAAATTTCACACCATAACTACAACTGGCAGCAACAAGAGTACGCTGTTGCGCTGTAACATAATAACTATGCACGAAATAAAATCGGCTATTTTGTGAAATACCATCCCACAAAGGGTGCAAATTCACTTGCACCACTTCATTCCACCCCATATGTGGAACTTTCAGTCGTACGCCATTGCTATCACACAACTGTTCGCCAAAAAAACTGACTCTGCCTTCTAACAAGTTGATACAGTCAACACCGCCATTTTCTTCACTGTGCGTCATCAATGCCTGCATGCCGACACAAATAGCCAATACAGGCTTCTGTTGTACTGCTTCACGCACTAACACATCTACACCCAAGCGACGAATGCCTGCCATACAGTCACGGATAGCGCCGACACCGGGAAACACCACGCGATCTGCGGCGCGAATAAGTGAGGGATCAGCAGTGACCATAACGGTTGCATTAGGTGCGACATACTCCAATGCTTTTGCCACCGAATGCAGATTGCCCATGCCGTAATCAATAACGGCAACTGTGTTTGTGCTCACAGCGTACCTTTTGTTGACGGCATTTGTCCGGCCATACGCGCATCAGGCGTCAGCGCCATACGCAATGCACGCCCAAATGCTTTGAAGACTGTTTCGATCTGATGGTGTGCGTTAGCTCCACGCAAATTATCGATATGCAGCGTTACATTGGCGTGATTAACAAAACCCTGGAAAAACTCATAGAACAAATCCACATCAAAATCGCCAACGCGACCTCGTACAAAATTCACATGCATTTCCAGACCCGGACGACCAGAAAAATCAATCACCACACGTGACAATGCTTCATCGAGCGGAACATAGGCATGGCCGTAACGATAAATACCTTTCTTGTCGCCCACGGCCTTGGCAAAAGCCTGACCCAGCGTAATCCCGATATCTTCCACCGTGTGGTGCGCATCAATCTGCATATCGCCCCTGGCAGTAACGTCGATATCAATCAGCCCATGCCGGGCTATCTGATCCAACATATGCTCAAGAAACGGTACAGGTGTATCAAACCGGCTGACGCCAGTACCGTCGAGATTAATGGCAACACTGATCTGGGTTTCCAGTGTGTCGCGCTGAATGCTGGCTTTGCGCTCGGTCATGGGAGCTCTCTCTAAATAAAAAATTCAGGGGCTAATTATAACAGGGGCAGCTATAACAGGGGCTTCAGAAAGCGCCCTGTATGCGATTGCTCATTCTGTGCCACATCTTCCGGCGTGCCGAGCGCAATAATCTGCCCGCCGCCAGAACCTCCCTCAGGTCCTAAATCAACAATCCAGTCAGCCGTCTTGATAACATCCAGATTGTGCTCAATGACCACAACGGTATTACCTTGGTCACGTAATCGCATCAACACTTTGAGCAACTGCGCTATGTCGTGGAAGTGCAGACCTGTTGTCGGTTCATCAAGAATGTAGATAGTCTGTCCGGTACTGCGTTTAGACAATTCTTTTGCTAATTTCACGCGCTGCGCTTCACCACCAGACAACGTGGTCGCATTCTGACCCAAGCGAATATACGACAAACCGACATCCAGCAAAGTATGCAGCTTGTTGGCAATAGGAGGCACTGGCTTGAAGAATTCAAATGCCGCTTCAACCGTCATATCCAGCACATCGTGAATATTTTTTCCTTTGTACAACACTTCCAGTGTTTCGCGGTTATAGCGCTTGCCATGACAAACATCACAAGACACATAAACATCCGGAAGAAAATGCATTTCCACTTTGGTAACGCCATCACCTTCGCAGGCTTCGCAACGTCCGCCCTTTACATTGAAACTGAAACGTCCGGGTTGATATCCGCGTGAACGCGCTTCTTGCGTGCCCGCAAACAAATCACGTATTGCTGTAAACATACCGGTGTAAGTCGCCGGATTCGATCGCGGGGTGCGACCAATCGGACTCTGGTCAATATCAATGCATTTATCTATATGTTCCAGCCCACGGATATCTTCATATGCTGCCGGTTTTAATGTGCTGGCACCATTCAATTGCTCAGCAAGAATAGGGTACAAAGTGTGATTGATCAGCGTAGATTTTCCCGAACCTGACACGCCGGTAATACAAGTTAACAATCCCAACGGAATTTCCAGTGTCACATTCTGCAAGTTGTTGCCGGACGCCCCTTCCAATACCAACACTTTCCGGGGATTGAATAACAGACGATTTTCCGGAAC
>DAOMGA010000040.1:2082-8778 GCA_035430085.1 Pseudomonadales bacterium | reverse complement strand
GGATATCGGCCCCGAGGGTACCGGCCCCTGTGATACCAGCGGTTGTGCATTGCCTTCTCACGCCAATCATTTCAGTGCTGATGACGGGCTGCATCCCAACACTATCATTCAGGCGCTCATCGCCAACCAGATTATCGCTGCACTCAACAGCGCTTATGCTCGCAATATTGCGCCGATCCGGGATGCAGAAATACTCGCGCTGGTCGGTGTGCCATTGCCTGTCGCCTGCCAGACGGATGTCGATAACGATGGCGTGGGCACCAGCAGTTTTTCATTCAGTGGCTCGGCTTGCGCATCCGGCACCACCGCTGTGCCATTGATCACCAGCGATGTGCGTCTGGCTGCCGAAACAGAATCCGACAACTGCCCTTATGCCAGCAATGCCGATCAACAAGACAGCAACAGCAACAGCGTGGGTGACGCCTGTGAAGATGACCAAGACAGCGATACCGTAACGGATGCCGCAGACAACTGCCCTGCTGTACCCAATACCGAACAATTGAATAGTGATGGCGATGTACAGGGTAACGCTTGCGATAGTGATGATGACAATGACGGCGTTAATGACAATGCCGATCGCTTTCCGTTGGACAATCTGGAAAGTCTTGATGCCGATAATGATGGCATTGGCGACAACGGTGATCCCGACGATGACAACGACACCATCGCGGATACCACAGACAACTGTCCACTATTGGCGAGCAGCGACCAGACCAATACCGATGGTGACAGCAACGGTAATGTCTGCGACAACGATGATGACAACGATGGCGTGGCAGATAACACCGACCGGTTTCCACTCGATGCTGCGGAGACGCTCGACTACGATAGCGATGGTATCGGCAACAACAGCGACACCGATGACGACAATGACGGCGTGGCCGATGTAAGCGATATTTTTCCTCTGGACGCCAACGAAACACTCGATAACGACAACGATGGCACAGGTAATAACGCCGATACCGACGATGACAATGACGGCACTGCTGACAGCGTGGAAATCGCTTTGAACACCAATCCATTCAGCGCCAATCCTTACACTGCCACCACCACAACATTGTCATTTGAAGCTGGCGTTCCTGCCGGGTGGAGCAAACCGGCAGCAGCCAATACCAGTTGGCAATCCACCAAAACCGCTGCTACTGACGGTATAAAAAGTTTACGCACGGCGCCAACCGCCAATAACCAGCGCTCACAAATTCAGACCACTCTCAACATTGCAGGCGAATCTTTCAGTGTTGATGTGAAAGTATCCACCCAACTTAACTACGATGTTTTCAGAATCTACGTCGATGGGCTGAGCCAATTAACCCGGCATGGTGAAAGGGACTGGCAAACGATCACTGTTTCCGTCAAGCCGGGCATACACACCATCAAATTCGATTATGTTAAAGATGCTTCTATCACAGCTGGCAGTGATGCTGTCTGGATCGACAGACTGGTGTACGTTGATGGCGCAGACACTGACAGTGATGCCGCCGTCAATGCCATGGATAATGATGATGACAACGACGGCGTGCCGGATTACATCGACGCCGAGCCGCTCAATGCATCCAACAGTGCCGAAGTGACCTTGCCAGTCAACGGCAGCTATCAGGGCAGCGCCTTGCAAGAAAAGCTTTTGCAGCAATAGAGTGCAGGATTGAAGGCGGACTGAATAACCATTAGAATTGTGCGGGTAGAACCTTTCCCAACCCGCAATCTTTTTCAACCCACAATGCACTGGATTTACGTTCCAGAGAGCAGGTAACCATGACATCGACACCCTCCCCGGCGGCTACAAGCGCCAATGTAGTTTGTGCGCTATACCGTTTTGTCACCCTCGACGATTACGAATCGCTGCAAAAACCTTTGCAGGATTTCCTGCATCAGCACAACATCAAAGGCACATTGCTGCTGGCGCGAGAAGGCATTAACGGCACAGTGAGTGGCAGCGCTGCTTCGATTAAAGCGTTGTTAGCCTATTTTGATAACGATCCCCGTCTTGCAGGTCTGGACGTAAAATTTTCCTACGATGACAGCCAGCCGTTTTATCGCGCCAAGGTCAAACTGAAAAAAGAAATTGTCACCATGGGCGTGGAAGGCATTGATCCCAAACAGATTGTTGGCACGTATGTCGACCCCAAAGACTGGAATGCGCTGATCTCATCACCGGATGTTTTACTGGTGGATACACGCAATGACTACGAAGTGCAGATCGGCACGTTCAAGAATGCGCTGAATCCACATACAACCAGCTTTCGCGAATTTCCTGCGTATGTGCAAGAACATCTTGATCCAGCGAAACACAAAAAAGTGGCCATGTTTTGCACTGGCGGGATTCGCTGTGAAAAATCCACCGCGTATTTAAAAGAACAAGGCTTTGATGAGGTATACCACCTGCATGGCGGCATCCTGAAATATCTGGAAGAGATTCCGGCACAAGACAGCTTATGGGAAGGCGAATGTTTTGTGTTCGATAACCGTGTTTCCGTCAATCATGCACTGGAAAAAGGCAGTTACGATCAGTGCCATGCCTGCCGTATGCCGATTACTGAAGAAGATAAACAACACACCCATTATCAGCAAGGCATCAGCTGCCATCACTGCTACGGGCAAAAAGATGCTGAACGCATCAAACGTTTGCAAGAACGGGAAAAGCAGATAGCACTGGCCAAACAACGCGGTGAACAGCATATAGGTGCCGACGCGGATCGCATCAAAGCTGAACGCAGACCTTTAAAACTTAAAAGCAGACAAGTTAAAAACTGAGTACGCGCTGCCTGGTAAGATTTTCAAGCGCAAGATTTTATCGCCACTGCAGTTTTTCATGCAGCTTGACCACGTCACCGATAATGGTGAGCGTTGGCGCACTGACTTTTTCAGCTTGTACGCGTTCACTGATGGTAGCCAGCGTGGCAATCACCACACGCTGTTGCGGTGTAGTGCCCTTTTCAATCAAGGCAACCGGTGTGTGCGGATCACGGCCATGTGCAATCAGCTGTTCACAAATGGCTTGCAAGCCAACTAACCCCATATAAAACACCAGCGTCTGCATCGGGTCCATCAATTCTGGCCAGTGCAGATTCACACCATCATTCTTCAAGTGCCCGGTAATAAAACGCACGGATTGCGCATAATCACGGTGGGTGAGCGGAATGCCCGCATACGCTGCACAACCGCTGGCAGCGGTAATGCCCGGTATCACTTCAAACGCAATATTCGCCTCCGACAGCAATTCCAGTTCTTCACCGCCGCGACCAAAAATAAACGGGTCACCACCTTTCAAGCGCAATACTTTATGACCAGCACGCGCTTCTGTAACGAGCAGCTGGTTAATGTCTTCTTGCGGAACAGCATGATCACTGCGCGCTTTGCCGACATAAATGCGGCGCGTTGTTGCAGGAATCAAATCCATAATCGCTTGCGAAACCAGGCGATCATGGATGACTACATCAGCCTGCTGGATCAGACGCAAGGCTTTCACGGTGAGCAGGTCAGGATCACCAGGGCCCGCGCCCACCAGCCAGACCATACCGTGACTAGCATTCATAAAAAAATTCCTACACTGAGCAAATTTTGTAATCCCGACATTCTCTGCGTTGTTTTGGCAGCAGCGGCAGCCAACACGCCACTGCCAGCCCAGAGATCAATACGGGTTTTGGCGCGTGTCACTGCGGTATAAACCAACTCTCGTGTCAGCACCGGACTATTTTTAACAGCATCGACATCGGATGGCAGTACGATCATTACGTGATCGTATTCCGATCCCTGTGATTTATGCACAGTGATGGCATAACAGGTTTCGTATGCAGGCATTTGTGCGCGCGAAATACTTTTCAAATTACCGTTGACCATAAAACACGCTTTCAAACCGTCTGCACACGGCAACACCATGCCGACATCGCCATTATAGAGTTTTCTGTCATGATCGTTCTGCGTGATCATTACCGGTTGACCGGCATACCAGCTATCAGGCTTTTGACCCAGTTTTTTGGCAATCATGGTGTTGATACCTTTCACGCCACCCGGTCCGTCGCGCAGCGCGCAGAGCAACTGGAATTGCGTCTGTTTGCCAAGAATATCTTCCGCTGTAGCGTTTTTATTTTTCAGTGAATCAGCAATCCATGCATAACCCGCCAATGCCTGAGCCATCCACGCAGGCTCCCAGGGATTTGCTGCAGTGAGCGGATGCGCGATAACTTTTTCGTTAGCCGACATCTCCGGCACTTGCCCCGCATTAAGCGCCTCTGCCAGCACACCAATCTCCGGCGAATGTTGGTAGCGGCGGCTTTCTGTGAGACGTTGTATGCAAGGTGCACCTGCATAATGAGAACTTTCAAACGCGTTGCAAATTTCTGCCAATACACTGCCCGCTTCCACCGAAGCCAACTGGTTTTTATCGCCCAGCAATAAAAGTGTGGCTTGCGTCGGTAAAGCCTGCAATAAACGGTACATCATCGGCAGATCAATCATCGAGGCTTCATCGACAATCAACAGATCACAGGATAGTGGATGATTTTTATCGCGCCGGGGTTTAGGACTGCGACCATTCATACCGAGCAACGCATGCAGGGTGAGCCCTTTCAGATGATGTTTTGCCGCATCAAAATTGGCGTTGGCCAGAGCCACCATCATATTGTTGGCAGCTTTTCCTGTGGGTGCTGCCAATAAAATCCTGCACGCAGGATTCTCTAGCAACGTTTTTTCAATCTGCTTTGCAGCCTGGAATGTTTTACCGGTACCCGGTCCACCGGTTATCAGTTTCAGTCGATTCTGTTGTTGTAATGCGAATAGCTGGGCCGCAACGGATTGTTCAAAAGCATGGTATTTCTGCAACCAGATACGCTGGCCGTCGGCAGAAGCCACCAACGGCAACAACACATCGGTAATCAGACGCTGAACATCTTTTTCAGTGATGCCTTGCAGTAAATCATTGAGTAGCGGCTCACCCAGATAACGGTACATAGCGAGATCAACACAAGTGTGTTTCAACGCCACAGCGTGGCTGATCGCTTGCGTGAGACGCTGCAATTTTTCGCGATCGACTGCAGGCAGCGATGCACCGAAATTCGCCACCAACCATTCGCCCAAGCGACGATCCAGGATTCGTATACGCTCAGCCACGAATCACCTCCCCGCCAGCCAGTGCAGTATCCAGCGCAACAATCTGTGCCTGTGTTGGCCGATCGAAATACACACCATGATCCGGATAGGCAGGCAAACCCATGCCGCGCAGAAACAGATAGAACACACCGCCAAAACTGTATTCCCCCTGATCAAAATCGTAGCGCGCGCCCAAACGCTGCTGCATGTAGCGGTGTGCTGCTACGGAATAAATCAGGTATTGCAAGTCATAACGGCTTTCCTGCATTGCATCAGCCATATTTTTTCTATCATAAAAACGTGGCGCTTTACCCAAGGTATTGGATTTGTAATCCAGCACATAGACTTTCTTGTCATGAATAAACAGCAAGTCGATAGAACCCGTCATGATGCCGTTCAGATGTTGACGCTGATCCTTTCTGGCAATCCCGGCAGAGGCTCTACAGATGCCTGACAACACGGCATTGATAGCGGATAGCGTCAACTCAGCACCGTTTGCCCCCAATGAAAAATCAAAACCGCATTCCGGCAAAGCCTGACCCGATGCATAAAGTGTTTGCAACGAAGGCAGCTGTTCTGCAGAGAACGGCTGCGATAGAGGTGTAGCAATCACTGCCTGCAACCATGTTGTTATGTCTGCAGAACGCCGTTGCGTTTCTTCTTCCAATGTCGAGTTTTCCGGTATGCGCCACTCCGGTTTTAACAAACCGTGCGCGCGTAATTCATAGTCCAGAATACCGGCCAGCGCTTCACCATCGGCCATCCGCTCAAACAACTTGTGCAGACAGTCACCGGTTGTGGTGCCACCGCGCAAGCGAAAACGAATATCCTGTTGCCAATTCGCATCTTCTGCCTGCAAGACAAGTGCTGTCTGATCATCCGGCTCTGCCGCCGGAGATTCATCCTGTTTGCTTGCTGTGCCAACACGCATCTCTTTCTGATAGGCCAACGCTGAATAACTGGTGACTTGCCAACTGGACGAGGGAAATACCGGCACAGGCAGCTGCATTGCTGTTGCATCACCGCTTATCTGCATCTCAGTGGTATCCAGTATCGCGGTTGATCCTGGCAATGTTGTTACAAAGTCACAGGGTGCATCTTGCATACGCAACTGCAAACGCGCTTTCAGCACCTCCCAATCGGGTGATGCTTCCTGCTCATCCAACTCCAACAAATGCGACCAACAACTTTTAGGCAGCAAGTGATTACTTTTGCTACTGTGATATGAACGACTGATGCCGATATAACACTGATAGATAGCACGTGTGATGCCAACGTATAGCAGGCGCATATCCTCGGCCATGCGCTCACGCCGCATCGCTGTAATAACAGTTTCCTGCTCACTCTGGAAATCGAGCACCGATTGCCAATGCCCACTCTGTTGGCGGTGATAAAACGCCGGGGTTTTTACCAGATCGACATCCTTGAAACCGAAGAAGAACGGAATAAACACCACGGGATATTCCAGACCTTTGCAGCCGTGCAGTGTCACAATCTTGACCAGATTGTCATCGCTCTCCAGACGTAAACTTTTGGCATCTTCATCCGTATTCGAATCATCCGACAACTGGCTGGCATACCAGTCAATCAAACGCTCACGCGAACCGGTCA
>DAOMGA010000040.1:0-2067 GCA_035430085.1 Pseudomonadales bacterium | reverse complement strand
AGAGATATTGCTGCCGCAATAACTCACCGAGATGTCGGAAATCGGTCATCAAGCGATCACAGTCCTGCCTGCTGGCAAAAACAGCATCTAGCCCCTGCTCTTCAAATAACTGATATAGCGCAGGCAAAATGCCCTTTTCTTCCCAACGTTTGCAGTAAGCAGAAAATTGCTGGATCGTTTTTTCATAGCCGTCATCCGTTCCCAAATTATCCAGCGCGACTGTGCCCGTAGAAAAATGTCGCAACAACGGCGTGGCAAATGCCGACTTGAGATGATATCGACTGGCAGGCTCATCGATAGCACGCAGCACAAACAGTAAATCTTTTGCAAAAACACAGCGCTGAAATACACTGTCTTTTTGTGCCAGATAAACGGCAGTGAGATTTTTTCTAGCCAGCGCGGATTTGATTGCTTTCGCTTCCCGGTAATCACGTACCAATACGGCAATGTCGCCCGGCTGGGTTAACGCTATCGACCCGTCATTTTTTTCAACACTCGCCCGCTGCTCGCCCTGCAATAGTGACAGGATACGTTCAGCACAATCCGCCGCATAAACGGGCAACAGATTATTAAAAGTCTGGCTTTCCTCTGCCTCATGCCCGATAAACACCAAGGAATTCGGCTCTGCATGACCAACACGGTAAATGCCGCGGGGTTGTGCTTGCCCCTGTGGCGGATTTTCGCAAGAGAAAACGTGTTTGTATTCGATGCCGGGATAAACAAATACCGGCTTGTCTGTAGATGAATCTGGCAGTTCATGGAATAGTGCGTTGACACCATCCATCACGCCCTGTTTCGAGCGGAAGTTGGTATCCAGTGTGTGAATATTCGCAGCCTTCATACCGGCTTTCACATCGAGATAGGCAAAAACATCTGCGCCACGAAAAGCGTAGATCGATTGTTTGGGATCACCGATGGCAAACAAGCCCAGTCTTTCATCACTTGGATACAGTCGGTCAAACAGGCGGAACTGATCGGGATCGGTATCCTGAAATTCATCGACCATACAAACCGGGTACTGAGCGGTGATTACCTTGCGCAAGATGGTGGCAGATTCTTCATCATCCAGTTTTTCATTCATCAGCCTGATAACTTCATCCGGTTGCAACTGCGCCGGATCCATCTGCAGGGGATGTTGTTGCAACAGTTCCAGCAAGGCAGACTGGCTTTCTGCTATCGCCGTCTTGATAGCATCTTCATTGTCATTAAACGCAAATAGATTCGCCATCATGGTATACAGCTGTTTTGCCAGCCCCGTCAGCGTTTTTGCATTGGGACTATCGTAGATAACCTGCTGAGTCTTGCCTGCAGAAAACTCGCCCTTGATTGACGAATATTTATCATTGCAAAACTTGATACCGTCAGTGATGTTCCTGCTGGAAACATCGCCACCAATAGCGTTGACCAGCTCATCGCGCACTGCGTTATAAGACTTGCCTGCGCCAGTATCAATGAGTTCCCAATGTGATACCAGATTTTTTCTTTCCTGCAAAAAACGATCGCGTTCACTTTCATAATGACTGATCAGCGTCTGCATGCTGCGCGTATTTTTCAGCACCTCGACGCCAGAGCGCTTGATCAAACCATTCAGTTCGGCAACATATTTACGACCTTGAATACCCTGTCTGTTCAGATACTGCCCGAGTTTTTTCTGTGGCCCCAGCGACAAGTGGCGCAGCAGATCATCAAAATGCTGTGCCTGCTTATTACTCTGACCAATCACCACTTCCACATCCGCCAAAGCGCCGGTCTCAAACAGAAAAGTCTGGATAGCGCGCGCGGCAAAACCGTGGATGGTAAAAATTGCCGCGTCATCAATCAGCATCAAAGCAGCATAAAGACGCTCACAGGCCAGCAATCTCGCCTTCTCTTCAACCAGTTTCTGTTGTTTGTATGCAATAATAAACGGATCACCACTGACGCCACCGCGAAAATACTGCAGCGCGTCCTCCACCTTACGCCGGATACGCCCACGCAATTCATCTGTCGCCGCATTCGTGAATGTCACCACCAGAATCTGGTCAACCTTCAACGGAGTAGTAAATTGTTGCGATGGATGATCTTCCA
>DAOMGA010000039.1:4040-8832 GCA_035430085.1 Pseudomonadales bacterium | reverse complement strand
CTTCAGGCGTGGCATCCTGATTATCGACAATCAGCTTGACCTTAACCCCGGCCGGAATCGTCAATTCTGCGGGAACGAATTGGTGATCCTTGATCACCAGTGTGAATTCCGGCGCATCTCCAGCCGCCACAGGTGCTGCACACAAAACCAGGCTCATAGCCGCTAACAAACGTTTCATACAAATCTCCCCGACGAAAAATTAGTAATTACTATTCAGATGCTCAGTCACACGAGAATGATAATGATTATCGATATTGTAGTCAATGATGAAAATACCTCAACTCAGCTTCATATCGTTATTCTGCGACAATGACCATCTATTACTGACAATGGATCAAGCGTTATGGCTACCAAAGCCACCATCTACAAAGCAGCACTCAACATCGCCGACATGGATCGTCAGTATTACGCCACCCATGCACTCACACTCGCCTGCCACCCTTCTGAAACCGAAGAGCGTTTGATGATACGGTTATTGGCGTTTGCGCTGGCTGCCAGCGACTCCCTGCAATTTACGCGCGGCATCAGTACCGAGGATGAACCGGATTTGTGGGATAAAGATCTGACTGACCACATCACCCACTGGATAGAGCTCGGCGTGCCGGATGAATCGCGCCTGCGTAAAGGCTGCAACCGCGCAGACCAGGTCACACTCTTCACCTACAATCCACGCAATGCAATGCCGTGGTGGGAAAAGAATCGCGACAAACTCGCACGTTTTGATAATCTGCGCGTGGTATTTCTGGCGAAAGACTCCACCGACGCATTAACAGCAATGGCAACACGCAATATGGAATTGCAAGTTACGATTCAGGATGGGCAGGCATGGGTTAGCGATGCGAATAGCAATGTGGCGATTACGCCGGAAATTTGGAAAGCATAATAAGACAACCACACACTACACGAGGTATAGCTCATGAAAACGACAATCAAATCACTAGGACAGGTTTTGCTGATTTCATTCAGCGCCGCAGTATTGTCGGCCTGCCAAACCGATGACGCCGCCAATCTCCCTTCGAGTTCAGGCAGCCTCACAGTTATTGAGCCCGGCACTCCCGGAGGCGTCAGCACCCAAGTCAAAAAAATCACCGCACTCGTCAGTGCCATCGACTACCAGAAACGCACAGTGACATTGCAAGATGACAAAGGTAAAACACACACGATGGAAGTGGGGCCAGAAGCCACTAATTTTGAGCAAATAAAAGTGGGAGACCACGTGATAGTGGAAGCAGCTGACGAAATGGCTGTTTATATGCGTGAAAAAAACGCACCCAATACGGATGGTGCCGCCAGCATAGTTGCCAAAGCCGCACCTGGCGAAAAACCTGGCGTACTCTTTGCGGAAACGGCAGAAATGACTGCCACAGTAACCGCCGTTGATTTGAACAAACACACTGCTACATTAAAGTTTGCTGATGGCAGCAGCAAAACAGTGGCAGTTCGTCCTGATGTCACTTTGAATAAAAACCAGATTGGACGTCAGGTGGTGTTTCGTCTGACTTCAGCCATGGCTATCACAGTAGAGGCTATGTAACAGCCGAACATTAACCGGGCAATTCCCATTGCGGCAGATAACCTTGTTCACCCACGGTGACTGCCGCATCGGCACAAATCCACCAATCGCCCACTGCTAATAGTTGTTCATCCTGATAGATCAATGGTGTGCGCTCACGTAACCAGGGCGGCACCGACGTTTCCTGAAATAATTTTTTCAGGGATTGCGAATGCTCACGCCCTTGAGGACGGCACCGAACACCTTCCCGCGCAAAACTCACTGTCAGCGGACGGGAATTATCCAGACGCATACCATGTCCGGTTGCATGCACAAACGACAATTCTCCAAAACCTTCATGACTGAGCAGATCATCTGCGCTGCACTGCCACACGCGCTCACTGTCCAACATCGGCAATTGCGGCATGACATACACGCGCCCCTGATAACGTCTGCACTGCCAACCTTCCCATAAAATTTGTGGCGACGCATCAATGCGCGAATCCATGGCCTGTTCCTGAATCGCATCCAGAATGCGATGACCCGGCACAGGAATTCCACAACGCGTTAACCACAAGCGCAACACATTGCGACGACGCGGGCGCGATAAACCGCGTAAATAAGCAAACGCCAACGAAAAACCAAAACGTTCAGAATGCGGATAGCACGCAAAAAAATCGATCTCTGCCAACTCATCTGTCACAGCATCGGCTTCACCACACCATGCCATGCTGCGCGCTATCGATTGCCCTGCCTGCGGCCAACGCGCCTGCAAGACCGGCAGCACTTGTTCGCGCAGATAATTGCGGTCGAACTGTAAATCGGTGTTGGATTCATCTTCGACCCAGACCAATTTATTGGCGTGCGCATAAGTACGCAGTTCCGCTTGTGAACACGCTAACCATGGACGATACAGACAACCGTTGCCGATAGCACGCCACTCCGGCATACCACCGAGTCCACGCACGCCGGCGCCGCGTAAAAAACGCAAGAAAAAAGTTTCAATCTGATCATCCGCATGATGCGCCATCAACAGGACATCACCCACACCAACATGACGTGCAAAAATATCGTAACGCGCCTGGCGAGCAGCATTTTCCAGACCGCTACCATTGCGCTTGACGGTGACACGTTCTGCACAGAAATCGACACCCAACGCATGTGCAATGAATTCACAGTGTGTTTGCCAGTTATCGGCGTTAGGGCTCAAACCATGATTGATGTGCAGCGCCAGGATTTCTTGCGGCAATTCCAGAGACACTAGCGCATGCAATAAGGCATGTGAATCTGCACCGCCGCTGTAAGCGACAACAAAACGCTCTACGTCACGGAACACTTCCAACTTCTCCCTTAATAATTCACGCAGTGCGCCATTCATGCATACCTATCCCTATGGTTTACCAAAACTCATCAGCCGCTGGTAACGTTGTTCAAGCAGTTCGTCCAATGGTTTTTGCGACAACTGCTCTAGCTGTTGCACAAGCGTCTCGCGCAATCGATTCGCTATATCATCCACGTTGCGATGCGCACCGCCCAATGGCTCCGGAATCATATGATCGACTATACCGAGTTCCAGTAGCGTCCTGGAAGTCACACCCATGGCTTCAGCAGCCAACGGCGCCTTCTCGGCAGTCTTCCAGATGATGTTAGCGCAACCTTCCGGCGAAATAACAAAATACGTCGCGTATTGCAGCATGTTGACATGATCGCCCACACCGATACCCAAGGCGCCACCGGAGCTGCCTTCACCAATCACCGTGCAAATAATCGGCGTGCGCAAACGTGACATTACCGCCAGATTCTGTGCAATGGCTTCTGAAATACCGCGCTCTTCCGAATCAATACCAGGATACGCGCCCGGTGTATCAATCAACGTCAGAACCGGCAACTTGAAGCGCTCTGCCATTTCCATCAATCGCAACGCCTTGCGATAACCTTCCGGTTTAGGCATGCCGAAATTGCGCGCCACTTTATCTTGCACTGTACGGCCTTTTTCCTGACCAATAACCATCACCGGCTTGCCATCAAGCCGGCCAATACCGCCGACAATGGATTTATCATCACCAAAATGACGGTCACCGTGCAGCTCATCAAAATCCGTGAACACACGAGGAATATAATCCAGCGTGTAGGGTCGCTGCGGATGACGAGCTACCTGCACAATTTGCCAGGCGCTGAGATCGTTATAAATTTTTTCAGTTTGTTTATGACTTTTCTCACGCAACTTCATGAGTTCATCAGCAATATTGACACCGGAATCATTGCCCACCAGCTGAAGCTCCTCAATCTTGGCTTCCAGCTCGGCAATCGGTTGTTCAAATTGAAGATAGTTATACGCCACTGCTCACTCCACTAACATTATTCAAATTACATAACATTGTTCAAATTACACTCAACGTATCAGTAACGCACCTTGACCGCCGACAAACCCAACCGGGCACGCAATGCACGTAATAGCTCATCGGTCGGACTAACTCGCCAGCTCTCGCCTACTGCAATCTCTCCACGTGCGGTTTGCCCCTGATAAACAAACCGCAACGCACATTGTCCTTGCCCCTGTCGATAAGGCTGCATCAATCTGCCCAGCAAGGACACAGCGCTATCGCGCCCTGTCTGAAGCGTGGTCAGTGTCTCAGCATCAAGCGCAATCTGCAAATACTGCGCCTGTTCGGTGCGCACCTCTAACAGATCACGAATCTGCAATACCCGCATACCAAGACCATTGCGGTATTCGTCCTGACTCACCGTCCCCTCAATGATCAGGACGCGATCAACCACCAGCTTGTCTCTGGCACGGTCGTATTCATCTGCGAATACCGTGACCTCAATCCGCCCGCTGCGATCATCCAGCAATACTGAGGCGATATTCTTGCCGCTCTTGGTTTTGCGCAGCCGCACATCCACCACCAGGCCAGCCACACGCTGTGGCGTGCGCTCTGCCTGCAAATCGACAATGCGACGCTTCACCAATACGCGCAGCTCTTCCTGATACTCATCAATGGGGTGACCCGTCAGGTACAAGCCCAGCGTGTCTTTTTCACCTTGCAAACGATCGCGCAAGGACCATGGCTGAGTCTGGCGGTACTCGGCATAGACATCTCCGCTGGATTCGGCAGCCGTCGACACCACCTCCCCGAACATATCGGTCATACCCAGACTCTGGTTCTTGTTTTTCTGATCGGATGCTTGCACGGCATCCGGCAACGCCGTCATCAGGATCGATCTGGCTTTGTCGATATCTTCAGTGGCAATCAAACGGTCCAGCGCACCGCAACGCACCAGGGCTTCCATGGCGCGCTT
>DAOMGA010000039.1:0-4021 GCA_035430085.1 Pseudomonadales bacterium | reverse complement strand
CAAAAATCGAAGAGATCCTTAAAATCACCACCCGTTAGACGCGCTTCCACAATCGATCCGATCGGTCCTTCACCCAAGCCTTTAATGGCTCCCAATCCATAGACAACGCGACCTTCGCCATCCACCGTAAAATGGAATGCACCTTGATTCACATCGGGAGGCAACAAGGTCAATCCCATCGCGCGACACTCTTCAATGAATGTCACGACCTTATCGGTCTTGTCCATATCCGACGACATGGTCGCCGCCATAAACTCGGCGGGATAATGTGTCTTGAGCCAAGCTGTCTGGTATGACACCAACGCATATGCTGCAGAATGGGATTTGTTAAAACCGTAGCCGGCAAATTTTTCCATCAAGTCAAACAAGCCACCCGCGTGTGCTTCGGTAATTCCGCGATTCACTGCCCCGCTGACAAACACGGCTCGCTGCTTGGCCATTTCATCCGGTTTTTTACTGCCCATTGCACGGCGCAACATGTCAGCACCGCCAAGCGTATAACCTGCCATGACCTGTGAAATCTGCATGACCTGTTCTTGATAAACGATAACGCCATACGTTGGTTTGAGTACCGCTTCCAGATTATCGTGATGCAGATCCACCGTGGGATAAGCCACGCTGGCTTTACCGTGTTTACGATGAATAAAATCATCCACCATGCCGGATTCCAGAGGACCGGGACGATACAGCGCCACTAACGCGACAATATCTTCAAAGCAATCCGGCTTCAGTCGCTCCGTCAAACCTTTCATACCACCAGATTCCAACTGGAATACTGCCGTAGTTTTAGCCTGCTTGAGAAGATTGAATGTCGCGCTATCATCCAGCGGAATATCGGCGATATCCACTGGAGCCAATTGTTTTTCAGCAGCACGTGCGTTAATGATTTTCAACGCCCAATCGATGATGGTGAGCGTGCGCAAGCCCAGAAAGTCGAACTTCACCAGCCCGGCTTCCTCGACATCTTTTTTATCAAATTGTGTCACAAGGCCGCCGCCGGCTTCATCGCAATACAATGGCGAAAAATCAGTCAGTTTTGTCGGCGCGATGACAACACCACCAGCATGTTTGCCGACATTACGCGTCAAGCCCTCCAGCTGTAGCGCCATCTCCCAGATTTCTTTTCCATCAGTATCCTGCGCCAGAAAGTCACGCAATATTTCTTCTTTCTTGTAGGCATCCTCCAGCGTGATGCCCACTTCAAAAGGAATCATTTTTGATAATCTGTCTGCCAGGCCATAAGACTTGCCCTGCACACGCGCCACATCACGTACAACAGCCTTTGCCGCCATGGTGCCGAAAGTAATGATTTGTGACACCGCATCGCGGCCGTAAGTATCCGCGACATAAGCGATAACTTTATCGCGACCCTCTGTACAGAAATCGATATCAAAATCCGGCATCGATACACGCTCAGGATTCAGGAATCGCTCAAACAGCAAGTCATACGCCAAAGGGTCAAGATCCGTTATCTTGAGTGCATAAGCCACCAGTGACCCCGCACCCGAACCGCGACCCGGCCCGACGGGAATTCCGTTATTTTTTGCCCATTGAATGAAATCCATGACCACCAGAAAGTAACCCGGAAATTGCATCTGATTGATAACATTCAATTCAAAGGTCAGGCGATCGTCATACACCTTGCGTTTACTACCGTCGGGATCCGTGCCGGATGGCAATAATTTTTGCAGACGCTCATTCAAGCCATCACGCGAACACTGCGCCAGTAATTCATCGATCGTCATCCCTTCCGGCACGGGATAATTCGGTAGGAAAGGTTTGCCTAACTGTATGGTGACATTGCAGCGTTTGGCAATTTCAACAGTATTCAACAGCGCTTGGGGAATATCGCTGAAAAGCGCCGCCATTTCCTCATCCGATTTGAGGTATTGCTCATCACTGTAACGGCGCTCACGACGGGGATCGTCCAGCGTGCGCCCTTCGTTAATACAAACACGCACTTCGTGCGCCTCGAATTCATCGCGTCCGACGAAACGTACGTCATTGGTCGCCACGACCGGGCAATCGAGCTCGGCAGCCAATTCGACAGCCGCGTGCAGATAATCTTCATCGCCAGCGCGCCCTGTGCGCTGCAGCTCCAGATAAAACCGCCCGGGGAAATCCGCCATCCAGCCGATCAAGCGTTCTCTAGCCTCTTCAGGTTGTCCGTGTAGCAAAGCCTGACCGACATCACCCTGTCGACCGCCAGACAGTGCAATCAACCCTTCCCCGAGTTCATTCAGCCAGTGCCGCTGCACAATGGCTCTTCCCTGTGATTGCCCGTGTTGATAGGCACGTGAAATCAGCTGGGTCAAATGACGATAACCTTGTTGATCCATCGCCAGGACAGTCATCATCGACAGTTGAGATGCGTCATCCGGGCCAGCTAACCAGAGATCGCTGCCAATAATGAGCTTGATTCCCTTGCTCTGCAGCGACTTATAAAATTTGATCAGACCATAAAAATTGCACAAGTCCGTGACAGCCACTGCGGGCATTCCCAACTCGCACAATCGGGGCGCCAGTGCCTTGACAGTTACCAGACCATCCAGCAATGAGTATTCCGTGTGCAAACGCAGATGAATAAATGTCGATACAGTCACAATTCAAACCTTGAGAGAATGCCCGAGTACCTCATCGAGCCAACGGGCATTATACTCAACCGCATGCATCCCAAATGCCGGAATCCAGATGACGCTGCAATTGCCCGAAAAAATCACGAAGCTGATGGCACAGGTTGCCGAAATGATTTTGCCCGCTGCCATCAAGGCGGCAGGTCCCGTACTGGTGACTTTTAGCCGTACGGATGATGGCCCTTCTGACAAACAAGCCTTGTTTAGCCACCACTTCAGCCAATCATTGAATGATCTGTTTATGCAACTTGCCGAGAAGCCATTAGCAAAATTGCCTTCAGAAACCCGGAAATCCAGTGCTGCCAAGAATTCCCAGGATGATCTGGAAGAACGTATCAGCAAATATTCACTCATGGATACAGATCTGCTGGAAGCGCAATTAGCTGCCGAGCGCATCAGCACCAGCCTAGAAACAGAATTCCAGTTCCCCATTGATTGCACCAGTATGCGGCTGGAAAAATTGCTCGGGCAAACATTCGAGCGAGAGAAAAATCCATTACAAGCCAAGAATCTGACTCTCCTGTTCCGACAAAGCTGTGACCAGCTCCTCCCATCAAAAAATGCTAGCGATATCGCCATGAAAAATTGGGGAGAAATCCTCAAGAAAGCCTATCCGGAATGGCTGGAGTCCATTAATAACAGCCTGATACAACAACGCGTATTACCGAACCTGGACAAAGAAGATGTACAGGTTCGTTACCAGAAAAAAGACCAGGAAAAAGCGCGGGAAATGCGCAAGAACCTGATCAGTGAAATCACCGGGACACCACAGAACGCAGACAAGGAAATTACCGACGATGACTTGATGCGCAGTATCTACAACATGCTGAAACAAGCTGCCGTTGAACGTCCGGAAATCAGCAAGCATATTGTTACCGGTTCAGGCCAGGGACCGGCTATCAGTCGGGAAGAAATACTGGGCACACTGCGGCAGATAACCCTGCAGTCTCGCACCAATGCCGAAACTGGCTATCAGGAGCTTTCCACTGAAGAACAGTCACTCGCTGAAAAAATCCAGTCTGCCACCAATTTACAAAACCTCAATCTTGACAGTGAAACCCAGAACGCCATCTCACTACTCTCGATGATGTTCGATCGCCTCCAACAAGAAGAGCAGATTTCCGACCCGATAAAACCGTTATTAAATGAACTCCAGATTCCTATTCTTAAACACGCCATCAAAGATCAGGGGTTCTTTTCAAACCCCGATAATGCTGCGCAAGAGCTGGTAAATGAAATAGCCAAAGCAGGCACTCACTGGACGCCCAAGGAAAATGTCAGCCGAGATCCTTTCTATAGAAAAATTTCTTCTATCGTGCGAGAAATTTCAGAAGCTGATGAAGACACAGAATTGCTATTTGAAGACAAACTGGACGCGCTGAAAGAGT
>DAOMGA010000038.1:0-8915 GCA_035430085.1 Pseudomonadales bacterium | reverse complement strand
ATATTCCTGCAGACGCTGATACCGGATTACGCCCAATGGTTTGATCAGGTATTTATCAATCGGATGGAGTTTGATACCCAAGGGCGCATTATCAATATCGTGCCAACGCCTTTTGATTTTGAACGCAAACCGGACGCTGTGCGTTATTTGTGCAGCCTGTATGGTCTGCACACCGCGCAAAGCATTTGTGTGGGCAGCAGCTTTGTCGATAAACATCTGATTGAAGCGGCCGGGAAGACCATTGCTTTCAACTCATCGTCCGATGAAATTCAGGAACTGTTTGATATCCGTGTTGATAGCGATAATTTTATGGCGCTGGTGGACGTTATATTGGCACTGAATACACAGCAACTCGCAGCGATGGCGTGATTCCGTTATCGTAAGCCGGATTGACACCTTTTTTAGCCACAGGCTTCTGCATGCCCGGATCATCATCCCCACACGCTTTGTTAATACAGAAACGGCCAATGCATAAATTGCGTCAAGCGTTTACCCAGCCTGCCGCACTCACCATGTTTTTTTTCGGTTTCACATCGGGTCTGCCGTTTTTATTGATGGGCGGCACCTTGTCGGTCTGGTTAAAGGAAAGTGGCATTTCGCTGGAACATATCGGTCTGTTCAGCCTGGTCGGGCTCACGTATTCATTCAAGTTTTTATGGGCGCCAGCAGTGGATCGCCTGCGCTTGCCACTATTGGGCAGGCTCGGCCAACGCCGCAGCTGGCTGCTCGTATCGCAACTGTTGTTGGCTTTATCGCTGTTGTTAATGGCTTTGATTACACCGGCAGGATCATTCTGGTGGTTTGTCGCTGTGACCTTGTTTGCTGCTTTTGCCGGCGCAACACAGGATGTGGTGGTGGATGCTTATCGCATCGAAATCGCACCGCCAGAAATGCAGGGTGCATTGGCAGCCACTGCAACATTGGGTTACCGCATTGCAATGTTAGTAAGTGGCGCACTGGCATTATTGTTGGCGGATCATGTGCCATGGTCTGTGGTGTATTGCAGTATGGCAGCAGCAGTTTTATTGGTGATGTGTGTAACATTATTTGCGCGTGAGCCGGAACAGGTTGTAGTGCGAGTGCAATCTTTTCAAGAAGCGATCAACGATGGCGTGATCGGCCCGTTTCGTGATTTTTTCTTGCGCTACAGCGGCTGGCTCGGTGTAGCACTATTGTTGTTTATGGGCATGTTCAAGATTTCTGACCAGATGATCGGCGTGATGGCATTACCGTTTTATCTGGATTGCGGATTCAGCAAAACAGAAATTGGTGCGGTATCAAAAATATTTGGTGTGTGGATCGGCATTGCCGGTGCGTTTGCTGGCGGCGCCGTGGTGGTATGGCTGGGTGTGCAACGCACTTTGCTGATAGCGATATTGTTGGGTGCAGTCAGTAACCTGCTCTATCTTTTGTTGGCGATGTTTCCTGCCAATATCGCCGTATTCACTGCCGTGATTGCGGGCGAAAATCTTTCGGGTGGCTTTCTCGGAACAGCAGCTGTTGCGTGGTTGTCATCACTGGTGAATCGTGAATACACGGCCACGCAATATGCACTATTCAGTTCGCTGGTGGCCTTGCCTGGCAAATTGATCGGCGGCTTTTCAGGTTTCATGGTAGCCAGTGCCGGTTATTCAGCATTTTTCATTTTTTCAACCTTTGCTATCTTGCCTGCGTTGCTGTTGTTTTTCTGGCTGCAGCCTCGCTTGGCACTTATTGCACAAGAACAAATTATTGCAAAGGAACATGCTGATGCAGCCGATACTGCGTATTGAGCATCTGCGCAAACAGTACGGCAGTGTTGTTGCTGTTGAAGACGTCAGTTTTTCGATTGCCGAAGGCATTTGTTTCGGGCTGCTCGGCCCCAATGGTGCCGGCAAGACCACCACTATCGAAATGATTGAAGGGATTATTGAACCGTCCGCCGGCACCATTCTCTATCGCGGTGCACCGCGTGCGCGAAATTTTTTGCAGGAAATCGGTATCCAGTTTCAAGCGACGGCGCTGATGGATTTTATGACAGTGCGTGAAACGCTGCAGCTGTTCAGCCAGTTCTATGACCAGACCGAGCCGCTGGAAGAACTGGTTCGCCAATGCGATCTCGGTGATTTTCTGGATCGCTATGCCAATAAATTATCCGGTGGGCAGCAGCAGCGTTTATTGTTGGCATTGGCAGTGCTCAACAGGCCGCAACTGGTGTTTCTGGATGAGCCCACCACAGGTCTGGATCCACAGGCGCGGCGCAATTTCTGGCAATTGATCAAATCGATCAAGAAGCGTGGCGCTACCATTATTCTCACTACGCACTATATGGATGAAGCCGAGCAACTATGTGATGAACTCGCCATCATGGATCGCGGGCGCATAATTGCCAGTGGCTCGCCGCAACAATTACTGCGCGAACATTTTGGTTATCTGTATGTCTGCCTGGATCGTGCCGATTGCGAGCCGGTGCTGCATCATTTCACCGATACTGAAATGCATGGCGACAGGGTTTTTATACGCACGCAATCTGCCGAGAAAACCTTGCAGGCATTGATGGCGCAAGGTGTGTCATTGCACTCACTGAGTGTGCGCAACCCGACGCTGGAAGACTTGTTCCTGAAACTGACAGGACATCATTTACGTGAATAAAGATATGTTATGAAAGCATTTATTGCCTTGCTGCTGGCGCGTAACAAAGAATTTTACCGGGATCACGCATCGATATCCTGGGTCGTCATCTTGCCGGTTATCATCATCATAGCGGTCTCGATTGCTTTTTCCGGGCGCGATCAGCAATTATTCAAGATCGGCGTATTGATGCAAGATCAGGAAAAAATGGTTTTGCCGGATGTACTGATGAAAAGTTATATCGAAGTGGTGACGATACAGGATCAGGCAAAAGCCTTGACGCGCGTACGCCATCATCAGCTGGATCTGTTACTGCAAGCTACAGAAAGCGGCTGGAATTATTGGGTCAATGAAAACGCTGCGAAAGGCGAGGTGATGCAAAGCCTGTTGTTAACGGCGGTGCCTTCTGCACACAAGGAAACGGTCAGTGGGCGCGCGGTGCGTTACATCGATTGGGCGATGCCTGGCGTGCTGGGCATGAATATTATGTTTGGCGCATTGTTCGGTGTGGGCTATGTCATTGTGCGCTACCGGAAAATGGGTGTACTGAAACGCTTCCAGGCAACACCGGTTTCTGCATTCCAGTTTCTCAGTGCGCAACTGGTATCGCGTCTGTTGATTATTACAGTTGTCAGCGCACTGATTTTTGCCGGTTGCAATTTTTTCCTCGATTTCCTGATGCTGGGCAGTTATGTCTTGTTGCTGACTATTGCATTACTGGGTGGTTTTTCCATGATCGCGATGGGCTTGATTGTTTCCAGTCGCACAGATAATGAAGAGCTCGCTGGCGGGTTGCTGAATGTAGCGACGTATCCGATGTTATTGCTGTCTGAGGTGTGGTTTTCTCTGGATGGCGCGCCGCAGTGGATGAAAATGGTGGCGCAAACCTTGCCATTGACGCATATGCTGGATGCCGCACGTGCAGTGATGCTGGAAGGTGCCGGCTGGCAAGAGGTATCTATGCAACTATTAGTGATGGCGATGATGAGTATTGTGTTTTTATCGATCGCTGCTGTGATGTTTCGTTGGGGAAAGCGTTAAGACGGAGAAAGATATGTACGCCTGGAAAAAATGGTTGCTCTGGTTTTCTGCTGCGCTGTTTATGTGCGCAGCACACGGTAAGGAAATGTCGCTGCCGGCGCCGTTAGAACCGTGGCGCGGTTGGGTGCTGGATCAGCATCGCGAACTTGCTTGCCCGCCGCATTACGCCAGTCTCGGCGAGCGTTACTGCCGCTGGCCGGGAAAATTATCGCTGCAAGCGGATGCGCACGGTGCCAGTTTTACGCAGGATTGGCAGCTGTATACCGACGCCAGCGTAACTTTGCCCGGTGGCGCCGATAGCTGGCCACAAGATGTGCGCGTGAATGATAAAAGTGTGGCAGTGATTGAACGTGATGGCTTGCCGGTGATTCATTTGTCTGCTGGAAAACATCAGGTGCAGGGTGTGATTCGCTGGCGTGATTTGCCTGCACGTCTTGCACTGCCGAATGACACCGGTTTGCTAGAAATAACGCTGTACGGCAAAGCTGTGCCGCAGCCGTCGATAGATGAACAGGGTGGTTTGTTGTTTGGCGAAAACAGCAACAATGTGCCGGAAACCGTAGCAGACAGTTTATCGGTGCAAGTATTTCGCGAAGTGCAGGACAATATTCCTCTGCAAATGGAAACGGTAGTGCGTTTTCGTGTGGCGGGACGTGACCGTGAATTATTACTTGGCCAATTATTGCTCGACGGTTTTGCACCGCTCGCGTTAGACACGCCCTTGCCTGCGAGAATCGAACCGGACGGTCGTTTGCGGGTGCAACTGCGTGCCGGTGAATGGGAAGTGCGTTTGCATGCTCGCGCTGAAGGTCAACCGATGATTTTTGCCAGCAAAAAAATGGATGACAGTTGGCCGGAAGAAGAAATCTGGTCATTGAAAGACAATCGCAGTTTGCGCCAGATTTCTGTCAACGGCGCCACTGCTATCGATCCATCCCAGACCGATATGCCTGCCGAGTGGCGTGAACTGCCGGCTTGGCTGATGCGTCCTGGTGACACACTTGCTCTCACCGAAACCCAGCGCGGCGATGTGTTGACTGGTGGCGAAGTGTCTGGAGAGCAATTATCGCTGAATCGTGAACTCTGGCTGGATTTTGACGGCAGCGGCATCACCAGTCGCGATAAAGTTAACGGTGTGTTGAAGCAGGCGGCGCGTTTTTCTACGGTGCCGGAACAATTGCTCGGCCGTGCAGAAGTGAATGGCGAAGCACAGTTGATTACGCGATTGCCTGATCAGCAAACGGAGGCGGGGATTGAATTGCGCCCCGGCCCATTGAACTTGTTGAGTATCAGCCGTCTGGAACAATTCAACAATTTTGCAGTAACAGGCTGGCAGCGCGATTTTAATTCCGTATCTGCGAGGTTGAATTTGCCGCCTGGCTGGATGTTGCTGCATGCCGCGGGTGCGGACAGTGCCAGCGGTTCATGGTTGGCGAACTGGAATTTGTGGGCAATTTTCCTGGTATTGATTGTGGCGGCCGCGAGTTGGCGTTTGCTGGGTGCATTGGCAGGTATTGTCGCGTTGCTGGCGTTATTGCTCACATATCACGCACAACACGCGCCGGTATTTTTCTGGCTGGCAGCGTTGGTGGGTGTGGCGCTGTTGCGCGTATTGCCAGAAGGGCAGTGGCGCAAAATATTGGGTATATACAACGGCGTGGTGTTTGTTGCACTGGCGCTGTTGCTGCTCAGTTTTGCCGTGGATCAAACGCGACGCAGTGTATATCCGCAACTGGAGTTGGGAGCCTATGCCGATATCCGTGCGGGCAGTAGTAACCGACAGGATGCCGGTATGCTGGATAATGCGCTCGATGCACTTGGTGAAGCGACTTATGAATCGTCGAATGACAGCGCCAGTGATGGTGTTGCCGATGCAGCGGTTATGGTGGCATCCCCAGCCCCGATGGCGAAAGCCAACAGACTCGAGCGTAAACTGAAAACCGGTTACGACACTGGCGCGAAAGTGCAGACCGGTCCCGGCGAACCGGCGTGGCAGTGGCGAGCTGTTTCCTTGAGCTGGAGTGGGCCGGTGATGCAAACGCAAACGCTGAAATTGTATTTGTTGTCACCGAACTTGCACCGTTTATGGAATCTGGCGTCGGTGTTGTTGGTATTTATTTATGCGGGATTGTTATTGCGCGCTGCGTGGCCAACTGTTGGTTTGCGTTCGCTGTCTGGTAAAGCTATCGCGCCGGCAGTGTTGTTGTTCTCAGTCGCATTGACACAGCCCTCACCCGTTTTAGCACAGCAGCTATCCACTAGCGTATTTCCCGATGCAGCTTTGCTGACGGAACTGGAAAAACGTCTCACACGTTTGCCGGACTGTGAGCCGCAGTGCGCGGCGTTTAGTCGCGGTTTATTGCAAGTGGACGCCAGCAATTTGCGTCTGGAGTTGCAAATTGACGCGCAGGAAACGGTAGCCGTACCGCTGCCTGTGGCGCGCCAGCAATGGCAGCCGCGCACGGTTCTGGTTGATGGTGAAGCTGCGCCCGGTCTGCGCCGCGATGAAGCCGGCTTGTTGTGGGTAGTGCTGCCACCTGGTAGCCACAGGTTGTTGTTGGAAGGTCCGGCACTGGGTGACAGCCTGCAACTACCGTTCGAAATGCCGGTGCATAACGTGGCGGTGGAGGCGAATGGTTGGCAGGTATCCGGTCTTACTAACGGGCAGATTCCCGGTCAAAGCTTGCAGCTGACCCGTGAAACCCAGAGCAAACAAACTGAAAATGATAGCAAGCAGCTGTTACCGGATGCTGCGCCGCCATTCCTGCGTGTGACCCGCACGCTGGTGCTAGGGTTGGAGTGGCAGGTGCAGACGGTGGTCGAGAGGCTGGCGCCGGCTAACGGTGCGATTGCTGTGTCGATCACTCTGTTGCCCGGTGAAGCTGTGTTGACACCGGGGGTTGAGGTAATTGATGGAAAGGCTCAGGTGGCACTGAGTGCTTACTCACCTTCCTTTGGCTGGAACTCCAGCCTCAAGCAAAGTAACAGTCTGGAGTTGACGGCCGCCAAGCCGGCGCCGTGGGTGGAGCAATGGCAGTTTGATATTGCACCGATCTGGCATGTGGATTTCGATGGGTTGAACCCTGTTAAGCAAGACATGCAGTCTGGCCAATTGCCGCGCTGGCAGCCATGGCCAGGCGAAACCTTGGCGGTGGCGATCAGTCGGCCGGAAGCTGTGAACGGCAATACCCGCACCGTTGAATCTGCGGTGCTGAATTACCGTCCTGGCGCACGTTCAGCCGAAACCACTCTATCTCTGCAGGTACGCAGCAGCCAGGGTGGCGAGCTGCCCTTGGCTTTGCCGCCGGCGAGCCAGTTGCAGCGCGTAGTGGTTGATGGAGTCGAGCAATCAAATCCGGCTGAGGGCGTTGCCTTGAGTGTACCGTTACGTCCAGGCCAGCAGCGCATCGATGTGACATGGAGACAGGATGAGAGCATCAGCTGGCGCATGGTGACACCGCAGCCACAAGTGGCTGAACCGCTGAGCAATATCGAGCTGAAACTGCAAATGCCGGAAGGCAGGTGGTTACTCGCCGTGGGAGGACCAGCAATGGGGCCCGCACTATTGTTCTGGGGTGTGTTGGTGGTGGTTGTATTGGTGGCTGTGATGCTGGGGCGCAGCCGTATCGCGCCGGTGGCTACATGGCAATGGTTGCTGCTCGGCATCGGCATGAGCACCGTCAACAGTGTAGGCAGTATTCTGGTGGTACTGTGGTTTGTGGTGATGGCGCGCCGTGCTGTGATGGATACCGCCAGTTTGAGCCGCAACAATTTGCAGTTGATGCAGGTGGGTCTGGTCTTTCTTACGGTGCTGGCGCTGGGTACGCTGGTGAGCACGATCCCGATGAGCTTGCTGTCCACACCGGATATGCAAGTGGTGGGTAACCAGTCCAGCGCGTCACAATTGCTGTGGTATCAGGATCGCACACTGCAAGGCTTACCCACTGCATGGGCGGTGTCACTGCCGATGTGGGTGTACCGCGCCGTGATGTTGGTATGGTCATTGTGGCTGGTGTTTTCTTTGTTGGAATGGTGTCGCTGGGGCTGGCAGAGTTTCAACGCAGGTGAACCGTGGCGCAGCTCGTTACCAGCGCAAAAAAAGCAATCGGATGCAGGTGATTTACTGAAGTGAATGCGAGTGCATTAGCAGGCAATAAAACGGCACTGGTTTTATCCGGCGGCGGTGCGCGTGCTGCGTATCAGGTTGGCGTGCTGAAAGCGATTGCTGAAATGTTGGACAGCGATTGCGCTAATCCTTTTCCGATTATCTGCGGCACATCAGCGGGTGCGATTAACGCTGCTACCATTGCCAGTCATGCTGATTGTTTCAGTCGTGGTGTGGCTGGGCTGGAACAACTGTGGGGTACGTTGCGTTCGGAACAGGTTCATCGTGTTGGCTACACAGAATTGATGGGCAGTACGCTGAAATTGTTGTTGTCATTTTTTCGTAGCGGCATCACGTTTGGTCGCCCGCTATCGCTGTTTGATAACATGCCGTTGTATCACTTGCTCATGGAAAATATTCAACTGCAGCGCTTGCCTAAATTGATTGAGAGCGGGCGGCTGCATGCATTGTGTATCACTGCGCTTGGTTACCAGACTGGACAAAGTATCAGTTTCTTTCAGGGGGATGCATCTGTCGAGCCTTGGCGACGTGCCCGCCGTATCGGTGTGCGAACGGAATTGACACATAAACACCTGATGGCTTCATCGGCTTTGCCTGCACTATTTCCGGCAGTAAAAATTAATCGCGAATATTTTGGTGATGGCGCCATGCGCCAGACTGCGCCAATGAGTGCGGCGCTGCATCTCGGTGCAAAAAAGCTGTTGGTAGTCGGTGTCAGTGGTAATCGCAAAAACGGGCATGCTGACCCGCGTCAGCTGGTCACTAACTCGCCATCGTTAGCACAAATTTTTGCCCAGCTGCTGAATAGTGCTTTTATTGATGCGATGGAAGAAGACATCGATATGATGCAGCGCTTCAATAAATTTATTAATGAGATGGATGAAAATAAACGGGAGCAGATGCGGGTTCGACCAGTTGAAGTGTTAGTGATTGAGCCCAGCGTCAGGTTCGATGAGTTGGCATCACGGCATATTCAGTCATTACCTAAGGCCATGCGTATATTCCTGAAAACGATAGGCGCTACGCAACCGGGTCGTGGTGCAAGTATCGCCAGTTATCTGTTGTTTGAAGCGTCGTATTGTCAGGACTTGATGCAGCATGGTTATGCGGATTGCATGGCGCAGGCGGATAAAGTCAG
>DAOMGA010000037.1:0-9016 GCA_035430085.1 Pseudomonadales bacterium | reverse complement strand
ATCATCTTCAATAAATTCCAGCGCCTGCTCCAGTGAATGACGAATAGGTGGAACGAGAACAATCGCATCATCTGTACCGGAAGCGCGCACGTTAGTGAGCTGTTTTGCTTTGGTCGGATTCACCACCAGATCATTTTCGCGTGAGTGAATGCCGACGATCTGGCCTTCATAAACATCCACATTCGGCGGCAGAAACAGACGGCCGCGTTCTTGCAAAGAAAATAATGCGTAGCCCAATACTTTGCCCGGTGTCATCGACACCAGTACACCGTTGGCTCGACCAGCCATCACGCCCGGCTTCGCCGGACCGTAATGATCGAACACCGATGTCATGATGCCGGAACCGGATGTCATGGTGAGGAAGCTGTTGCGGAAACCGATCAAACCGCGTGACGGTGACAGGTACTCCAGACGCACGCGACCTTTGCCATCGAGTTCCATATTCTTGAGATCAGCCTTGCGGCGCCCCATTTCTTCCATCACCGGACCTTGATGCTGTTCTTCGATGTCGATTACAGCCATTTCAAACGGCTCGTGGACTTTGCCGTCGACCATTTTGGTAACAACTTCAGGGCGCGACACGCCGAGTTCAAACCCTTCGCGGCGCATATTTTCTATCAGCACCGACAAATGCAGTTCGCCACGGCCAGATACCACGAATTTGTCCGGCGTATCGCCTTCGCGTACACGCAGTGCCACGTTGTGCAGCAACTCGCGATCCAGTCGCTCCTTGATATTGCGTGTGGTTACAAACTTGCCGTCTTTGCCGGCGAATGGCGAGTTGTTGACTTGAAAAGTCATGCTCACGGTCGGCTCATCGACCACCAGTGGTGGCAGAGCTTCAACGGTATCCGGATGGCAGATGGTGTCGGAGATGAACAGTTTTTCGATGCCGGTGATGCAGACCAGATCGCCCGCGCCAGCTTCTTCGACTTCTACGCGCTCTAGACCCAAGTGACCCATCACTTGCAGCAGTTTGCCAGTGCGCACTTTGCCATCCGCACCAATGATTTTGACCTGTGAGCCGGGTTTGATCTTGCCGCGGCTGATACGGCCAACGCCGATTACACCGACATAAGAGGAGTAGTCCAGTGCAGAAATCTGCATCTGGAACGGGCCATCTACATCTACTTGCGGCTCTGGCACGCGATCCACAATCATCTGGAACAACGGTGTCATGTCGTCAGCCAATGTATCGGGCTCGAGACCGGCCACGCCATTCAGGGCGGAGGCGTAGATCACCGGGAAATCCAGCTGCTCGTCGGTTGCGCCGAGTTTGTCAAACAAATCAAAGACTTGATCCATTACCCAGTGTGGGCGAGCGCCAGGTCTATCTACCTTATTTACTACGACAATAGGTTTCAGGCCGTGTTCGAAAGCCTTCTTGGTCACAAAGCGGGTCTGTGGCATCGGACCGTCCATTGCATCCACCAGCAGCAGCACGGAATCGACCATCGACAACACACGCTCCACTTCACCGCCGAAGTCGGCGTGTCCCGGGGTGTCCACGATGTTGATACGGTAGCCGTTCCAGTCAACACCGGTGTTCTTGGCGAGGATGGTGATGCCGCGCTCTTTTTCCTGATCGTTGCTGTCCATGATGCGCTCGGCTTCCTGGCTGCGACGATCCAGCGTGCCGGATTGTTTTAGCAGCTTGTCTACGAGCGTGGTTTTGCCATGGTCAACGTGAGCGATGATGGCGACGTTGCGCATTTTTTCGATAGGACGGACGGTAGACATAACGGTGACCAGAGGACGGGGTGAAGGCGGCGCATTATACGGACGGAACAAGGCGGGGGATAGGGTGGGTTTTACAAGAGAAAGATGGTGGATAGCCACTGCCCCAGCCTGACCGCTACAATGCAAAGCATAGCCATTAGCCATCTGCGTAGTGAACAATGCCGGACTTTCTTGGTAGTGCCAATTTTTTGGATGACATCAAATGGAACAGCGACGGCTTGGTACCAGCGATTGCACAGGATCACCAGACTGATCGTGTGCTGATGGTGGCATGGATGAACCGTGATGCCTTGGTGGAAACAGCGCGGCGCAATGAAGCCGTGTATTGGTCGCGCTCACGTAGTCGGTTATGGCACAAAGGCGAAGAATCCGGTCACGTGCAAACCGTGCATGAAATACGGCTCGATTGCGATGCCGATGTGATCGTACTCAAAGTAGAACAACGTGGCGGCATTGCCTGCCACACCGGGCGCGAATCCTGTTTTTACCGTGTGTTACAAGATGGCGAGTGGCAGACGGTTGACCCGGTACTGAAAAATCCTGAACAGATATACAAGTCTTAAAGTGGGCAACGTGAAATGAAAGACGTACTCGAACAATTGACAGCCATATTGGAAGTGCGCAAGCAAGCGGCGGATTCCAATGCTTCTTACGTCGCCAGCCTGCACGCCAAGGGTCTCGACAAGATTCTGAAAAAAGTCGGCGAAGAATGCGCGGAAACCTTGTTGGCAGCAAAAGACGTGCAGCATGGCGGTGATAAAAGTGCACTGGTGTATGAAACCGCTGATTTGTGGTTCCACACTATGGTGATGTTGTCGCATGTGAATCTGTCAGCGCAGGATGTCTTGAATGAACTGGCGCGTCGCTTCGATTTATCGGGGCTAGATGAAAAAGCTTCACGCTCATAAAGCTTTTTAAATCATATATTTTAATAGTGGGAGAAATTTATGGGTTCGTTTAGTCTTGTTCATTGGGTCATTGTTCTTGCTATTATTGTGCTGATATTTGGTAGCGGCAAACTCAAAAATCTGGGTTCTGATCTTGGCGCTTCTATTAAAGGATTCAAGAAAGCCATGAGCGATGGCGATAAGGAAGCTGAGAAAGAAGCTGCTGAAAAAAAATCATTGAACGACAAGACTGATTGATAAAGACACGTACACATGTTTGATATCGGTTTTTCGGAATTAGTGCTGACAACGCTGGTTGCGTTGATCGTATTCGGGCCGGAAAAATTGCCGCAAGCGGCGCGCACTGCCGGTTTATGGATAGGCCGCATCAAACGCGTGTTGGCAGACACTCGCCGCGAAGTCGAACGTGAATTGGGAGCCGATGAAGTACGGCGGCAACTGCACAATGAATCGATTATGAAAAGTCTTAACGAAACTCCACAAGCCATTCAACGCGTCTTTGATGAAACCGTTGGGCATGTAACGGTTGATGCCGTCAATGACATCGATCAGTCATCGAAGCCCTGAACATGCCATCCCAACATTTGCCTGATCATCCAGCCGAATCGGATAACGAACAGCCGTTAATAGCACATCTACTGGAATTGCGCACACGCTTGTTGTGGTGTGTCGGCATTGTGCTGGTCATTTTTGCTTCACTCGCTTTTTTTGCCAATGAACTGTTTGAATATTTGTCAAAGCCGCTGATGCACTATTTGCCTGCGGGTACGGGCATGTTGGCAACTGAAGTAATTTCGCCATTCACTGCGCCATTCAAGTTGGCGTTTGTCGCCGCTATTTTTCTCAGTGTGCCTGCCCTGCTGTATCACGTTTGGGGATTTATCGCGCCGGGTTTGTATCAACGCGAGAAACGCATCGCACTGCCGTTATTGGTATCCAGTATTGGTTTGTTTTATGCGGGCGTCGCATTTGCCTATTATCTGGTTTTTCCTGTGATGTTCGGATTTATGAGCCAGATATTGCCGGTAGGGGTAACGTATGCTCCGGACATTTCTCATTACCTGGATGTGGTGTTGGGTTTGTTTGTAGCATTCGGTTGTACATTCGAGATTCCAGTGGCGACAGTGTTACTGGTGTGGATGGGCGTCACATCGACTGCAGCACTGGTTGAAAAAAGACCGTGGATTATTGTGGGGTGTTTTGTAGTGGCGGCAGTTCTCACGCCACCCGATGCCTTGTCACAAGTGATGCTGGCGACGCCAATGTGGTTGCTATTTGAAGCGGGTTTGTTTTTTGCCCGTTTAGTTGAGCGACGCGAACATGTCAGTGACTGATCGTGTAATACCTGCATCACTGGCATCATGGGAAAAAGCTGCATGCCTTTTGTTGGTGGCAGGAACGTTGTTGTATTACTGGACTGTTTTTTTCGGACAGGCTATAGATGGCGGTCAAGGGGATGACTTTGTCGATATTCTCTGGTTCTTCGAAATAGTTTTCAGTCGAGAGCATTGGCTGGATGTATTGCCCGTCATTGCATTGCCGAATCACGAACATATTACGATCTTCAATCATCTGGTTTATCTGCTGGACTATGCCTTGTTCAGGCAGGTTAACTTTTTCCACTACATGCTGATCGGCCATGTGGTCATATTGGGTTGTTGTCTACTGATTGCAGAATGGTTAAAACAATACGTTGGATGGTGGTACGCAATTGCAATAGCCGCCTCGTTTTTTCTCAATCTGTTTTATTGGCACGCCAGTTTTTGGGCGATGACGGCGTTGTCCAATCAGGCTGTTATATTATTTGCCCTGCTGAGTGCGCGCAGTGCTGCAAAATATCCTCAGGCAATCTTTGCGCCGATGTTGTGGGCGGTTGCAGCTACATTGTGTCAGTTCAATGGATTATTGGTGTTGCCGGCATTGGCTGCCGGCAACTTTTTTGCAGCAAAAAAATCAGGTAACCCCGTAAACCTACGACAGGTTCTGGTCTGGCTATTTTCTTTCGTGGTATTGGCGGCTGTTTATATAAACGCTGAAAATCCGCTAGCCCGAGATCATTTATGGCATTTCGTGAACTATACAGAGCCGGATATTCTTTCTGAATATCTGGAAAAATCGTCCAGTAATCCATTGGAAATAACAGCCAATAGTCTTTTCGGCATTCCGTTGACTTTGTTTTCCATGTCGGGTGCAACAGTATTCACGCTCACACAGTGGTTGCCCGCATCAGTGCTTGGTGGGACGTTATTATTTTGCTTATACCGCGTGAATCTCATCCAGCGTGAGCAGCCTGACAGGTTCTGGTGGACAGTATTGTGTTTCGCCATGGCGTCTATTGCGATAGTAGCGGCAGGGCGCGGCATTTCGTTTGGCCCGGAAGCCGGCATGGCATTTCGTTATCGCCTGTATTCATTTCTGTTGATCGTATTGCTGGCTGGCGCGCTGCTAAAGCGCAAACAGACTAGAGCGTGGCTCTGGTCCATGTTAGGTGCAGGTGCATTGATTCAACTGTGTTCGGCGCATGTGCTCGACAATATCCAGCAGGAACGTGATAGTGTAAAAAAATCGCATTACTATTGGTTGATCGATGGCGGTATGGGGCGTTCGACTATGCCATTTTATCCGCACAATCAGGATCGGCGTTTGTTTAATGCCTATGAGCGCGGATACTACAATCCGTATGCAGTGATTGCTTCCCGCCATAAACCGGTGTTTGTGTCTGCTGTGAAAGATGGAACGTGCGGTCTCGATGATACATTGCTGGAGTCTGAAGCCGGCGCAGTAAAAGCGTGTAGTAAAAAATCCAGAGCATTAGCGGTAGAAATAACATTGGATACTCTTCCGTCTGTCAATCCTGTGTCATTGTTATTTTGCGGCGATGCAATAGGCTATCGATTTGCGCTTGATGCACGCAATATCGATTCTGATACAGGAAAATACTCGCCATTACTGGTATTGAAAAAACAATTACCGCCCTCACAATACCGTGTGTTATTGCAGCAAGCTGATAGTAGCTATAAGTTGCTTGGCAATATTGCGTTTCCCTAGGATTTAACAGTTTCTGGATTAAAACATGAAAGACGTTTTTGTTATTGCTAATCAGCACAAGCAGTTTCTTGGCAAGCAAGGTCAGTGGCTTGATGAAAGCGAACCATCCGCTGCGTGGCGCTCGCCGCATCGTGATGTAGCGCTAAATCATATGATAGAAGTCAACGCCCGTGACATTGAACAGCGGCTCGTGCTTTTGCAATGCCCTCTGAATGAAAAAGATATTCCACTGCTGGGTGATACTGCGCCAGCGCGTAAATCTGCACCGGTAACTTTTGATGAGCCAGACGCAGTTGCGCTGGAGCCTGATGATGAAGTTGCAATAGATACAGATATTTTTTCTGAACGCATACATGCCTTGCTGCAGGGAGATCGCGTAAATGCCTTGCAAGGTATGCGGCGCGGTATTGAAAAAGAAAGTTTGCGTGTAACACCCGAAGGGAAGCTGGCACAGACGCCGCATCCGGTTGCATTGGGTTCTGCCCTAAAGCATCCGAATATCACCACGGATTTTTCAGAGGCGCTACTGGAGTTTATTACGCCGCCATGCAAGACGATTGATGACGCTCTGGCCTGGCTTGATTGTGTGCATGCGTATACCTATTCCGTGCTGGCAAAGCAGGATGAAAAGTTGTGGGTAGCCAGTATGCCCTGTGTGCTGGAAAGTGATGACCAGATTCCGCTGGCGCAATACGGCAGTTCACACAATGCACGCATGAAAACCGTTTATCGTGAAGGATTGGGGAACCGTTATGGACGAGTGATGCAAACGATTGCAGGCATTCACTACAACGTTTCATTTCCGGATGCGCTCTGGCAAATTTTGCAGGAGCAGGATGGTGATACCGGCAGTTTGCAGGATTTCAAAACGCAGCGCTATTTTGATTTGATCCGCAACTTCCGCCGTTACATGTGGCTGCTGCTGTATCTGTTTGGCTCGTCACCTGCTATCTGCCCGACTTTTTTACAGGGTCGTAATCACAAACTGCAAGCGTTTGATGATCAGGCGCGCAGTCTGTATTTGCCAGCGGCGACTTCATTGCGCATGGGTGATCTCGGTTACCAGAGTAATGCACAATCGGCTTTAACTGTGTGTTATAACGGCTTGGAGACATATATCAGCACGTTGAAAAAAGGTCTCACAACCTCGTTTCCTGCATATGAAGAGATCGGTGTGTGTGATGCTTCAGGCCATTACCGTCAGCTCAATACCAATTTGCTGCAAATTGAAAACGAGTTTTACAGCACGATACGTCCCAAACGTGTGACGCAGCCGGGTGAAACGCCGATTGTGGCATTGCATGAAGGCGGCGTGGAATATATTGAAGTGCGTTGTATGGATCTCAATCCGTATCTGCCAGCTGGTATTGATGCAGATGCGGCGCATTTTATTGAAGCATTTTTATTGTGGTGTCTGCTCAGTGAAAGCCCGGTAACGGATGCTGCAGAATATCAGCGTTTGATACGCAATCAGACACTGGCGGTAGAGCGCGGCCGTGATGCAGAGTTGCTGCTGGAAGATGGTGAGCAACAGCGGAAGCTATCGGAATGGGGTCTGTCATTTTTTGACAAGATTGCTGAGTGTGCTGCTTTGCTGGATACTGCTTATGGCAGCAAAGCGTATACTGCAAGCGTTGAAAAACAGCGCGTTATATTACAGGACAGTTCTCTGACGCCGGCAGCTGCGATCCTGCGTGATATGCAGGAACAAAAAAAATCATTTTTTCGCTTGGCATGTGATCTCTCGGCGCAACATGCGGAATATTTTTCTAGCCACGCGCTTTCCCCTGAAAAAATTGCTTACTTTGAAGAGGCTGCCAGTTTATCGGTGCAGAAACAGAAAGAACTTGAAGAAAAAATTACACCAGACAGTTTTGATGAATACTTGAGTAAATACTATTCCCAGTACGAAAAAGTTTAATGCTGTTGCAGGAATTGCAGCATGAAAGGAAAGTGGCGTTCTGCGTTCTGGAAAGCATGATCGCCACCGTACTCGATAATCGAAGGGCTGCTGTGAAAATGTGCCGTTCCTTCGCGGAAATCCAGCGTTTCATCGCCCGTCTGTGTCAGTAGCAGTAATTTTTCTGGATGGGTTGGCCGAGGCACAAATAAAGAACGCAAATCCTCGACATGTTGTTGTGTCAGTGTATAACGCTCCTGTGTGTGAAAATTCTCATTTTCGCCTAGATAGCGTGACAAAGTTTCAAATGGCTTGACGGAAGGATTGATCAATACCGACGGCTTGTTGTACTTTTCCGCCAGGTGCACTGCATAAAATCCGCCAAGAGAGCTGCCGATAAAACCTGTGTGGTCTTTGTTGAGGCTAGTTAACTCTTCGAGTTGTGCTATGGCATCTAGCGGATACGGTTTCAGAGCAGGGATATGCAATGTGAGATCGAGATGCGTGGCACTCATCCAGCTTTTGAACAGTTGCGCCTTGTGTGATTGGGGTGAGCTGTTGAAACCGTGGATATAAATAATCGAGAAAGCCATGTTTTAGCCGCTGCAGATTGTCAGTCGTAATCACTACTATAGCCACGCGGCGCGCCAGCCACGCGCACAAGCTCGCCGACACGCATCACTTCTGTGTCGAAATTGCCATCAGAGTACAGAGCAAAGCGTCGATAGCCGGGTGAGAGTTCATCTTCAGCGTAATCAACGCAGTTCTTCTTGAATTGAATGCAGGTTGAAGGTGTGGACAGCAGTTGATAGTGCAGCCGGTCTTGTGATGTTTCCTGATGCACGTGACCATTACAAACAAATCGCAATTGCGGTGTGTTGTCGAACAGGGTGAGTAATTGCTCTGCATTGGCTATGCGTTGTGGATCGAGCCAGTCACAGCCCACAGGCAGGAGTGGGTGGTGTACAAAAATAGCGGCATGTTTTTCTGGATATTCCAGTAACGCCGTTGCCAGCCACGTAAGTTCGCTTTGTGAAACTGCACCCGCTACCTCGTCTTCTACGTGGCTATCCAGCAAAAGTATTTGCCAATCTTTGAGAATAATCTGCTTGGTGTGCAGGCGTTCATGGCTGGCGGTATTGCCCATTGGTGCGATGTGGTCGTGGTTGCCGGGCAGCCAGAAAAAAGGTACTGGTAGTCGCTGGAGTTGCTCCAGTAACAATCGGTAAGCGCGCTCATCACCTTCATGCGTTAAGTCACCTGTTACTACTGCCAGATCAACGGGTTTGCTGCAGGAATTGATGCCGTCCATGACTTGCTGCAAGCTATTATAAGTATTGACGCCAGATAGCAGGCGTTCAGGTTCGTTGTGAATATGGCAGTCCGTGATTTGTATCAGATGTACAGCATCTGTATTTTC
>DAOMGA010000036.1:687-9055 GCA_035430085.1 Pseudomonadales bacterium | reverse complement strand
ATGGCTTTGCCGAATTGTGTGCGATCCGTGGTGTATTTCACGGAAATTTCAATCATGCGTTGCGTCAGACCCAACGCTTGCGCTGCTGCGCCAAGAACGCCTGCGTTGAATGCATCAGCGATCAATTTTTTTGCCTCATCGCCTTTAGCAACACAGGTGGCGGTGGATGGTGTCCAGCTCACGCTGAACAGTTTGCGCGAAGGATCGATACTTTCATTGTGCGTCAGTTGCACCTGGCCTTTTGTCACAGCATGCAATTCATCGTCGTGTTGTAACAAAAACAAATCGGCAATGTGCGCATCAGCTACCAGCAGATTGTGTGACAAGCCGACTGCGACTTTTGCTTCACCTGATGCAATGCGTGGGAGCCAGGCAAATTTCACAGCGTCAACACTGAGTGCGTTGATCAATGGCACGGCGACTAAAACCGTTTCAACTAACGGTTCTGGCAGTGCGACAAAACCGCATTCCTGAGCGAGCAACACAAAATCTACTGCACTCATGCCGAGGCCGCCGAACTCTTCCGGCACAGTGAATCCGGTCAAACCCATTTCGGCGAGTTGTGCCCACAGTTCGTCAGAGCGACCAGTTTCTGTTTCCCATAACGCACGGATTTTTTCCGGCGTCACTTCGTTCACCAGAAATTTTTTTACTTCGCCCTGAAACAATAATTGGTCTTCGGTAAAGGTAAAGTCCATCGCTAATCTCTCCTCTACTTATTTAGGCATACCGAGCATGCGCTCGGCAATAATATTGCGCTGGATTTCATTGGTGCCGGCATAGATCGGCCCGGATTGCGCAAAAAGAAAACCATCCAGCCATGTACCGACACCTTTTGCAGCGGGAGCGTGCGGCACTAGTTCTGCACGTGCAGACAAAATACTCATCGCGGTTTCGTGCATGCGCTGATCGAGTTCTGACCAGAAAATTTTATTGGTAGAAGATTCCGCGCCGATCTTGCCGCCCTTGTTCAAACGGCATGCAGTTTGATAGGTTGTGAGTGTATAGGCTTCGGCATCCATGTAAGCGCGCATCACAGCATCACGCACGGTGGGGTCACGATCTGCATCCGCACGATTTTCTTTATACAGTTCAACCAGACGGCGCGCGGTATTCTGAAAACGTGCCGGGGAACGCAACATCAAACCGCGTTCAAAACCGGCAGTGGCCATCGCTACTTTCCAGCCCTCGCCTTCTTTGCCCAAACGGCGATCGACAGGCACTTTCACATTATCAAAAAATATTTCTGCAAAACCGGGCAAACCATCAAGTTGTGGAATCGGGCGCACGGTGATGCCGGGTAAATTTAATGGCACCAGAATAAATGTAAGGCCGTGGTGTCTCTCAGATTTCGGATCGGTGCGGAACATGCCGAAACATTGGTCGGCCCACACAGCGCGGGTAGACCAGGTTTTCTGGCCGTTGATGACGTAGTGAGAGCCGTCTTCGCTCAGTTCGGCTTTGGAGCGAATCGCGGCCATATCGGAACCGGCACCCGGCTCGGACCAACCCTGTGCCCATACTTCGGTGCCGTTCGCCATTTTAGGCAGGATGTCAGCTTTCTGTTCCGGTGTGCCGTATTCCATCAGTGTGGGGCCGAGCAGGAAGATGCCGTTCTGGTTCACGCGCAGCGGTGCGCCAGCACGCCAGTATTCTTCTTCGAAAATCAGCCATTCGATCAAGTCGCAACCCCGCCCGCCGAGATTTTCCGGCCATGTCACCATGCCCCAGCGACCACTGTTCAGCTTGGCTTCCCATTCGCGGTGTTGCTGGAAACCTTCAGCCGTATCAAAGGATTGCAGCGGCTCGGCAGGCACATTGGCTGCCAGCCAGGTGCGCACTTCGGTGCGAAAGGCGTTCTGTTGTTCGGTATAGGCTAGATCCATGGGCAGTCTCTTTTAAAAGATAATCTCGCAAGAATAGACACAAGAGTCAGCCCACTCTCGGGCTGAAAAACGGGCACAAATGATACCACGGGGGGCGGAGGGCTTATATCCGCAAGAACAGCATAAAACCTAGTCTTGAACGCCCGGGTTTTATGGATTTGCCCCAGTGCGCTGTCGGGTCAGAGCAGAAAATACGTAACCGCTGGCAAGTAACCATATCAGCACTATAAATGCTGCACAGAACCGCTGTTCCGGAATAATGATCAGTGCTTCAGCGAATACGGCACCGGCAATAGCGGTAACGGCTAGCCCTGCAGGTTCATACAACCATATTTGTCGAAAGCGGATGATGTAAAGCAGCGCCAATGTCAGTGCGACTCCGTTGACCAGCAGCAGCCATAGATGCCAGCCTCGTATATCGTTGCCTTCCAACGGTTCGATACCGGCGTATTCCGTCATGGCAGCTCCTTCTTCCAGTTGAGCGCCCCAGGCATAGAAGGCATCAGCAGCGGAAGGATGTAGTGATACTGTTTTGCCAGAGGGCAATGTTTCAATACTCGCGCTGTATTCACCAAAACCCAGGGTCTTTCCAGTGATGTGAAATCGTTGCGGCTGTTGAGTCAGCGTAATAATAGCGCTGGAGATCACCGTGTCACTGGAGTATTGCTTTAGCAGTAATTGCAGATTTATTGGTTTGTCAGACCACAGCCATATGCTGAATGTGTAGTCAGTATTGCCATGTAATGCAACGTGTTGAGATGTGAAAGGGCCTTCTGAAACGTGAGGTTCTGGCATCAATTTTTCGGCAGTGATGCCGCCAAAAGGATCAGCGGTTACATTCGCCTGGATGGCTAGATAATGATTTTCCCAGGCGTTATTGCTGCCGATATTTTCAATCGATTCCGGCGCGAGTCTGTTGTGAATGGTGGGATAAATGAATGTAGATGAACGATAAGTGGCGAGATAAAAACCGATCCGATGCGACATCAGGCAAAGCAGTGACGAATAATCTTTTTCCTGCAAGCTGGCAAGAATGCCCGAGCGGATCTGACAATATTGTGGCTGAGAAAAGTAAGAGCTTGCAGGAAGTAAAGTGTCATAACCGATAAACATGGACGTTAAGTGCATGCTGGTTAAATTACTGGTTTCCTGCGTGTTGAAATAAGACCATTTGCCACTTTGAGCATAGGTATTGGCAAATTGGAATCCAGGTGGAATTAATGCGCACAATATCAATGCATAAACAAAATTCCGACGCGGATATATAAGTATCGCGATACAGCAGATAGCAATGCCTGCCAATAGGGGATAAAAATAAAACGCCCGTATCCATGCCGATAACCCAAGACACAGGCTGCCAGTAATAAGAAAAAAAATTTTCTTCGACGACGATTTCAGGCACGCTATTAACAGCAGCCAGAATCCATTGAGTAGAAACAGCGTGGCGGGTGGATCAGATAATGAGGTGAAAATGGTTGGCCAGAAAAATACAAGATGAATGGCGATGCTTGCAGTGCACAGTATTAATGGCATCCATTTGGGTAATTCATCGCCAGGCTGTTTAGCCCGCCTGTTGATCAGTAATAATGTGCCAGCGGCAAGAAAAGCAGACAGCAATAACAATAAAAAATTGGCATAAATCAGTGCGTCGCTAGACAGCCCTAGCCGCACCGGCCAACTGAACCAGTAGTAAGCGCCGCCTGGCCGTAACTCACCATAGCAATTGTTTGCCGAGGCGCATGCATTACCCAGATCAAGATAATTACTGGCATCGCAACACTGCACAAAGAATTCAGGAAAAAGAGTGGCGCTCATATTATTGGCTAGAGTCCATAGCGACAGATGCCCTGCAACGTACCAGCATCTTGGGGGTTAGCTCCATCACCATCTCATCATGCTGGTTATAGATAAAGTTCTTGCAGGTTACTACACCGTGATCGGGACGGGATTTTGATGGTCGTGCCGACAGCACCCGCACTTCCAGCCGCAAGGTATCACCGGGGCGTACCGGCAGTATCAGATTCATGTTTTCCACGCCCAGACCGGCGGAGTAAGCCGGGCAGCGATCCAGATGGTTCACCAGCCAGGAGCGGGCGCAGACGATCAGAGTGCCGGGGGCGACTAGTCCGCCGAAGACGGAATCCTTGGCTGCTACCGGATCTGTATGAAAAGGCTGCGGATCGAAACGCCGGCCGAATTCAATAATTTCAGCTTCAGTTACCGTGTATCCACTGGCATGGGCGATGAAATCGTGTGTGAGGTCTTCAAAATAGGCCAGTTGCACGGGAGTCCTGCCTTGCGTATCAAAACGCCAGTTTATCCTCTGCCAGCACCGGCGTTACACTGGCATCTTTACCTAACCCCAATTTGTATCCAGACAGGAGTTTCATCATGGCCGTTACCCTTGCCAAAGCAGCGCTAGACGTAGGCATCATCACCAGCAATGGCGAGAAAATGCTGGCTTTCTATCACGGCGTGTTGGGCTTGCCGCAAGAGCCGTCGATTCCGTTCCCGGGTCTGGGCACGATACACCGCTTGATCTGCGGCAGCAGCATCCTGCGTATCGTGGCGTCTGATAATGCAGTAGAAAACGTTGCAGGCGGCATATTTGCTTCCCGTAACGGCATTCGTTATATCACGATCAATATCAGCAATCTTGATGAAGTAGTCGCGGACTGCAAAGCTTTTGGCAGCAATATTGCCGTCGATATCCGTGATTTGCGCCCCGGCGTGCGCTGCTGCCAAGTGCAGGATCCAGATGGTAATTACGTGGAATTCATCTGCGCAGGTTGATTCATTAACCCGCTAAAGCCGTTTACAATGACGGCATCCTGAGGAGCGCTGCGACGGGGTGGCTTGCCCACTACGCCAGGCTCAGGTTCATCGGCATGATGTCATCAAGATTGTGCCGTCAAAACTGCGCTCGCTAAACCCTGTTCGCGGTTGGCGAGTGCTTCTACTTTAGATTGTGCTTTCTCCACCGCGTTGTTTTCTGTCACGAACTCTCGAGGAGAATGACGCATGTCTGATGCAAAAAAAGCTGTTGAGAAAAAAACCGCTGCCAAAAAGCCGGCGACGCCAAAACTGAAAAACGATTACAAAGTTGCTGATATTTCTCTGGCGGCCTGGGGTCGTATGGAAATGGATATCGCTGAAACTGAAATGCCTGCGTTGATGGCGATGCGCGAGAAGTACGGCAAGAAAAAACCGCAAAAAAAAAAAAAAATTCTTGGCTGCATCCACATGACTATCCAGACTGCTGTGCTGATTGAAACATTGGTGGAGCTTGGTGCTGAAGTGCGTTGGTCATCGTGCAATATTTTCTCTACACAGGATCATGCTGCTGCAGCAATCGCCGCTGCTGGTATTCCTGTATTCGCATGGAAAGGTGAAACCGAAACAGAATACGATTGGTGCCTGGAACAAACTATTCTGAAAGATGGCAAGCCTTGGGCTGCTAATATGATTCTGGATGACGGCGGCGATTTGACGCTGATGCTGCACCAGAAATATCCGCAAATGCTCGACAAGATTCACGGCATCACCGAGGAAACCACTACCGGCGTACATCGCTTGCAGGAAATGTTGGCGGCAGGAAAATTGAAAGTGCCTGCGATCAACGTTAATGATGCAGTCACCAAATCCAAAAATGATAACAAGTACGGCTGCCGCCATTCGTTGAATGATGCTATCAAGCGTGGCACTGATCATTTGTTGGCAGGTAAAAAAGCATTGGTGTTGGGTTACGGCGATGTGGGTAAAGGCTCAGCGCAATCATTGCGTCAGGAAGGCATGATTGTAAAAATCAGCGAGATCGATCCAATCTGTGCTATGCAAGCATGCATGGATGGTTACGAAATTGTTTCGCCTTATAAAAACGGTGAAAACACAGGCAAAGCAGATTGCATAGATTCTGGTTTGCTCGACACGTTGGATCTGGTTGTCACCACTACAGGCAACATTGATGTGTGTGACAAACATATGTTGAAAGCGCTGAAAAAAGGCGCTGTGGTTTGTAACATCGGTCACTTTGATAATGAAATCGATACTGCTTTCATGCGCAAGAATTGGAAGTGGGAAGAAGTAAAGCCGCAGGTACATAAAGTTTACCGTAGCAAAAACAAATCGGACTTTTTGTTGTTATTGTCAGAAGGTCGTTTGGTGAATCTTGGTAACGCTACTGGCCACCCGTCACGCATTATGGACGGTTCATTCTCGAATCAGGTGCTTGCGCAAATCTATTTGTACGAGCGTAAATTTGCTGATCTTGAACCGGCATTGAAAGCTGCAGAAATCACTGTGACGGTGTTGCCGAAAAAACTGGATGAAGAAGTGGCAGCACATATGGTTCGTGGTTTTGGTGGTGTGATTACGCGCATGACCAAAGAACAGGCGAAATATATTGGTGCATCAGTTGACGGTCCTTACAAGCCAGAAACATACAAGTATTGATATCTGCGAATATTGACCGTGCTTTATGCGCATCAGTAGAATTTATATTGATATGCCGCTGCAAACAGGCAGTGAATTGTCACTGCCTTCTGAAGCGGCTCACCATCTTGCGGTGGTGCTGCGCATGAAAGCCGGTCAGCCTGTAATATTATTCAATAATACTGGTGCGGAAGCACGGGCTGTTATTGTGCAAGTAGATAAAAAACAGGTTGGTGTTCATGTGGATTCTGTTGCACAAATCGAGCGAGAATCGCCATTAAACATTCATCTGGCCATTGGTATTTCACGTGGCGAGCGCATGGATTTTGTATTGCAAAAAAGCACAGAACTCGGCGTGCATGCAATCACACCATTGTTTTGTGAGCGTACAGAAGTTAAATTGCAGCAAGATCGTTTACAGAAAAAAATGGAGCAATGGAAAAAAATAGTTATTGGTGCTTGCGAGCAAAGCGGAAGAACTCGTTTGCCATTACTACATACACCAGCAACATTGGCGACATGTTTGGCATCTGATACCAGTGTGCAGCGTTTTGTATTACATCACCGCAGCGATAGCACATTGGCGCAATGTGAAGAAAAACCACGCAGTATTTTGTTGTTGATCGGGCCGGAAGGTGGTTTGTCAGATACTGAAATCCAGCAGGCGCAACAGGCAGGTTGTACTGCGCTAACACTAGGTGCGCGCGTTTTGCGCACAGAGACTGCGCCATTGGCGGCTATCAGCGTGTTGCAGTATCGCTGGGGCGACTTTCGCTAGAAGCGTGACTATTAAACAGTTTCCATTAAACCTCTGATTTTATTAAAATACTGAGATATGCCATGGCTTTTTACACCGCTATCGATGAACAAGAGCTGCTGTCACTGCTTGCAGGTTACGGTATCGGTGCATTGTCATCTTATGTGGGTGTGAGCGATGGTATCGAGAACACCACCTACATTCTTGATGATGGTTCTCAACAATGGATTCTGACGCTATTTGAAGATCTCTCTGCCGCCGAGCTACCTTTTTTTATTCGCTTGATGACGTGGTTGTATGAGAACCATTTACCGGTTGCTTGCCCGCTAGTTGATCGACAAGGTCGGGCTTTGCAGAATCTTGCCGGAAAACCGGCGTTGCTATTCCCCCGGCTGCCCGGGCAGCATCCTAGGCAGACTTCCCTCGCACATTGCACAGTGATTGGTGACTTTCTGGGTGCGATGCATGTAGCGAGTGCGCATTACCCCGAGTGTCGTGATAATCCGCGTGGAACAGCCTGGATGGAGCAGGCGCGCCAGCGTTTGCAGGGGCATATCGATCCGCAGGCAGAGGAGCTCCTGGAGGGTCAGCTAGCCAATGCTCGCCGATTGCGTGCATTGGATTTACCCCGTGGCTTAATACATGGCGACCTGTTTCACGATAATGCCTTGTTTGATGGCGGGCGTCTGTGTGGCGTGATTGACTTCTACAACGCGTGCACTGATATGTTGGCATTGGATCTGGCCATTGTGATCAATGACTGGTGCGCATTACCGGATGGTGGGCTCGACGCAGAAAAAGCAGCTGCTTTGCTTGCGGCGTACACCCTCAGGCGCCCTCTGAATAAACTGGAGGAGGCGTGTTGGCAAGACATTCTGCAATTAGCGGCAGCACGCTTCTGGTTATCCAGACTCTTGGCGGAAAAATTTCCTGCTCGTGCTGCCATCAGCCATACCCATAAGCCATCTGAAGAATACCGGCAGCGCTTGCAACTTCACCTTAGGCATCATCAGCCTTAAAGTTGTCATTCAAATGAGATAAATTCCTATTTGCGCCTGACTAAGAGATGGCGGCTGAGGGGTCGATTGCAGAGTAACTATTTGATTTTTAATACATAAGAAAAATATTTGAAATAAAGTTGTTACCCTACTTGCATGCAGCGGGAAAGCTGTTACCATGTGTAACAGATGTGTAGCGAATAGTGTTACCTCTGCCCCCTTAGAGATATTTTTAACCCGGCCTTTGTGCCGGGTTTTTGTTTTTTAGGGCGTCTCATTCTCTGGCGGGGTGCGTC
>DAOMGA010000036.1:0-651 GCA_035430085.1 Pseudomonadales bacterium | reverse complement strand
GGCGTCTTCTACGTCCAGTTGTTCCGGCAGCAGTGAGCTTTGCGCGTATTTTTCCCACACGCGGCTGCGAACAAATAAATCAAACAGATCCGGGTCGATATGATTTTCCTGACGCATTTTTTTCAGAATGCTCAGTGCCTGGCTGATTTTCATCGGCGGTTTGTAGGGTCTGTCGCGAGCGGTCAGCGCTTCAAAAATGTCTGCAATGGACATCATGCGCGCAGGCAGTGACATTTGTTCGCGCTTCAACCCGCGCGGGAATCCACTGCCATCCATTTTTTCATGGTGTCCGCCAGCATATTCCGGTACACGACGTAATTTTTTCGGAAACGGAAGTGATTCGAGCATGTTGATAGTGACAGACATGTGATTGTTTATCGCGCTGCGCTCTTCGCTAGTGAGCGTGCCGCGCTCAATACACAGATTGTACACTTCGTTGTCTGTTAGTAGCGGTTGTGAGTTCCCTTCCGCGTCCCGCCACTGTATGGCGGCGATGTCATGCACGCGTGATTTCGCTTCCGGCGCCATAAACTCACCGCCTTTATTGGCGGTATTGATAAATTGCCTGTCTGCTTCCAGTTGTTCTATTTCGCCATCAAATGTTCTTTGTATATTTTCTCGGTCGGCCGGATTTTCTGCAATCGCTTGATA